>JBFMBH010000086.1 GCA_040755095.1 Thermodesulfobacteriota bacterium | reverse complement strand
AGAAGGCGGCCCACCAGGGCGTAGAAGGCGCGGACCGGCGGCCAGTCGCGGTTCATGGACCCGGCGCCGGCGGCGACTCGGCGGCCGGGGGCAGGGACAGCCCCTCCGCCGGCAAGGCTTCCGGCGCCGGTGCTTCGGCCCCTTCCGGCAGCACCGGCAGGGCCTCGGCGGCCGGCGGCTCCGGCAAAGGCTCCGGTGAAGGCGGGGGCGGGGCCAGGAGATCCTCCGCCTTGGCCGCCAGGAGACCCTGGAGGCTGAATTCCGCCACCTGCACCACGAAGGGCGAGTCGGTGGATTTGACCGGATAGCTGGTCTCCTGCTTGGCGCCGATCCGGTAGCCCACCTGCCGCTCCTTGCCGCTGAGGCTCACGGAGAGGGTGGGCTTGACCAGGCCGTATTCCGGCTTCTCGGTGCGGCCCAGGCTCTTCGTCATGGTGATCCCGCTGGCCGCCCGCACCAGCTCCTCCACCGCCTCGGCCTTGGCCGGCTTCGCCTCGCCGGCCTGCAGCAGCTGCCAGCCCTGCCCCTCGGGGCGGGTCAGCTCCAGCCGGCCCTGGGCGTTTTCCACCATCAGGCCGGTGATCTCGTCCGCCGCCAGCTTGAGATACGCGGTCTCCCACCAGGCCTCCGGCTCCAGGCCAGCCTCCCAGGTGTGGAGGTCCCGGCCCAGAAAGACCGCGTCGTCGCCGGCCAGCCGCATGTGGATGGTCTTGTAGGAGGGCGAGGTGCCCAGGTAGAGGCTGACGCTGGTCTCCGGCCCGGTCTTCAGCTCCACCAGGCGCTCGTGCTCGTCCGCTGCCACCTTGAGCCGCTTGTGGCTGGAGACGGTGCGGGTCACCAGCCGCTCCCGGGACAGGCCCAGGAGCTTCTGGAGGAAGCTGTCCACCTTGGCCCGGGCCGCCGGATAGCCCTCCTGGGCCGGCAGGATCCACAGGCCGTCGCTGCCCCGCGCCATGGTCAGGGACTTGCCGGCCCCGTCCCGGATGGTCATCTCCTGGATCTGGTCGGCGGCCACGCCGGTCAGAAGCGGCCCGGCCACCGGGCCGGCCGCCTCGCCCCGGGGCCAGAGCAGAAACGCTGCCAGGACAAACTGGCCGATGAGGAGGCCGGCCAGGATCCGGTTCTTCGTATTCATGCGCGCATCCTCCTCACTCGCCAAGCTCGATGGCCATGGCCGTCTCCCGGCGCCGGGACACGGCGCCGGCGATGCTCACCGCCACCAGAGCGACAATGGCGATGCCGTAGTTGATCCCCTCCCAGACCGACTGCTCCTTCCGGCTCATGGGGGCGAGGAGCCGGGCGTGGGTGCCGCGGGAGCGGATGGCCAGGAGATCCTCGTCCTCCACCGCCCAGTCGATGGCGTTTTGCACCAGCTCCAGGCCGCTGAGGAACCGGTCCTGGCCCAGGCTCTGGGTGATGCGGATGACGGTGTCGTTCACAAACTCCGCGGAGCCCACCACCACCAGCCGGGCCGAATCCGGGGAGCGCTTGACCAGGGGCGGCGGCGGCTCGGGGGTCTTGTCCGCCTCCGGCTCCTTGGGCGGCAGTGCCTGGCCGTCCGGTCCCAGCTCCGGCCCGGGGTCCGGCTTGTCCGCGGCCAGCACCGGAGCCGGCTTGTCGGCAAAGTAGCTGGTGAAAGGACCGGGCATGGCCAGGGCCAGGACGCTTGGGGCCATGGTCTCGCCGGTGGCGAAGCCCTGATCCGGATAGCGGCTGAAGTCCGGCTGCACGTCGGTGCTGGTGGTCACCCAGGACTGGGGGCTCGACTGGAGCAGGGTGGTGAAGGCCTTGCCGCCGCTGGCCGCGGCATCGACCGCCAACGGCGATGCCCAGTTCAGGGTTACCGCCGGCAGGTTGGCCACCACCGGGCTCTCCCGGTTCATGCCCGAGGAGCGCACATCCACGAAATAGGGGTAGTTGACCTGCATGATCTCCTGGACCACGAAGCCGCCACCCAGGTTGCGGGAGACCGGCACCGGGAAGGGCTCGTTCTGCAGGTCCATGACCAGGCCGTCCTCCACCTTGATCCCATAGGCGGCGAGCAGCTCGGCCAGCCCCCCTTCGATCTTCTTCACCCCCAGCCGGTTGGCGTAGGGCTGCAGGTCCAGGGCGTAGTGGCCGGCCAGGGTGACCACCGCGCCGCCCCGCATCAGGTACTGGTCGACGCCGAAGCGCATGGCATCGGTCATCGCCTGGGGAGCGACCAGAAGGAGCACATCCACCTCGCCGGGCACCCGGCCGTCGGCCAGATCCACCGGCAAGAGGTTGTAGTTGCTGCGCAAGGCCTCGGTCAAGGCCTGGAAGGTGGGCCCCTGGGGCGGCTGGCCGCCATACGGCGGGGCGCTGGGCTTCGGCGTCCACAGCCCGACGGTCTTGAGGAAGCCCGAAGAGGAGCGCTTCAGGGCCGCCTCCAGGTCTTTGCGGATATCCGCCTCCGCCATCTCGCCGCCCAGATAGACCCGCTCGCTCTTGTCGCCCACCTGCAAGACGAGGTGGAGATAGAAGGATTCCTCCGAGAAGAGGCCCAGGGAGAACGGCCGCAGGCCCTGGCCTTCTGTCAGCTGCTGGCGGCTCACCCCGGCCCCCGGCTCGTCCGGGTCCAGCATCCGGTATTGGAACTTGCCACCGGACTCCTTTTCGATCTCGGCGGCCACCTTGTCGATGCGGCCCGGCACCTCGCCCAGCTCCGGCGGCAGACTGGCCCGGGTGACATAGGCAGTGAGCGTCATGGGCTGGCCGACGTCGGCAAAGACCGCGGCCAGGCTCTGGAAGCCGTAGACCACCTTCTTGATGGACTTGGTCAGGTCGTATTCGAGGTTCCGCAGGCGCACATCCAGCTGGCCGTCCTTGTGGCGCTGCACCTCGATGAGGTCGTCGAAGCCCAGGGTGGCGTACTGGTCGCCGTACTTGACCAGGAGATGGAAGTAGGAGTTGACCACCGAGGCCTCGTAACGGCCGGCGATCTGGAAAGGCACCGGCCGGATGCCGTACATCTGATTGGCCTCGGCCTCCAGCTCCTCGTCCTCCTTGGGATCCACGAAGCTGACCGCCACCTTGCCCTCGCCGGCCAGGCGGTACTCGGCGAGGAGATCCCGGATCCGGGGCACCAGGGGGGCCAGCAGGGGATGGGTGCGCTCGCTGAAGTAGCCGGTCAGGGTCAGGGGCTCCCGGAGGTTGGCCAAAAGATCCCGGGTGGTGGAGGAGATGGAGTACTCCCGGCCGGCGGTGAGGTCGATCCGCAGGCTGGGCACCCGGGTCAGCCACAGGTTGAGCAGCGCAAGGTTGGCCAGTGCCAGGATCACCGCCAGGACGGCGTTCACGCGGTAGCTCCTGGTGCGCGGGCCGCCGCTCCAGCGGCTGCGGTCCAGGGACAGGGTGTTGAGGGCCAGGAAGCCCAGACACAAGGAGCCGTAGTAGACGAGGTCCCGCAGATCCACCACCCCCCGCTCGATGCTGGCAAAGCGGCTGCCGGTGCCCAGGAGGCGCAGCAGCTCGGCGGTGCTGGTGCCGGCAAAGCCCACCACGCCGCTGGAGCCCACCAGATAGAAGAGCCCGGCCACCAGCACGGTGAGGATGAGGGCGATGATCTGGTTGTCCGTCCGGGAGGAGATGAAAAGCCCGATGGCGGTGTAGCTGGCCGCCACCAGCAGGGCGCCCAGGTAGCCGCCCGCCACCGGCCCCCAGTCGAGCTCGCCCATGAAGGCAACGGTGACGGGCAGGCCGGCGGTCAGCGCCAGGCTCACCGCCACCAGACAGAGCACGGCCAAGAACTTGCCCAGCACCAGGGCCGGCAGCGGCACCGGCAGGGTCAGGAGGATCTCCAGGGTGCCCATCTTCTGCTCCTCGCTCCACTGCCGCATGGTCAGCGCCGCGGTGAGGAAGACCAGGAGGATCGGCATCCAGGTGAAGAGCGGCCGCACGTCGGCGGTGTTGCGGGCAAAGAAGGTCTCGACCCAGAAGAAGGCGAAGAGGGTGGCGAGCAGAAAGGCGCCGATGAAGATGGCGGCCATGGGGGAGCCGAAGGCGGTCTTCAGCTCCTTTCGGGTGATGGCAAGGACCTGGCTCATGGGGTCACCCCCCCTTCCTGGGTGGCGAGGCGGGCAAAGACCGCCTCCAGGGTACGGACATCCGGCCGCAGCTGGGCAAGGCGCCAGTCATGCAGGCGGGCCGCGTCATAGATCGCCGGGCAGAGATCGGCGTCGCTTCCGCCCCGCACGCGGTAGGTCACCCGATCCTGCCGCGCTTCCGCCACCTCGACGCCCTTGACGCCGGGCAGCCCTTTGAGGACCTGCTGCACCCGGCCGTTGCCGGCGCCCGCCACCGTCACCACAGCGTCTGCAGTGGCGGCCAGATCGGCCAGGCGGGCATCGGCCTTGAGCTGGCCACGCATGATGATGATCGCCCGGTCGCAGGTGGCCTCCACCTCGGAGAGGATGTGGGTGGAGATGATGACCGTCGCCTTCTGGGCCAGGCGCTGGATGAGATGCCGAACCTCCAGGATCTGGGTGGGATCGAGGCCATTGGTGGGCTCATCGAGGATGAGGATCTTCGGCTGGTGCAGGATGGCCTGGGCCAGACCCACCCGCTGGCGGTAGCCCTTGGACAGGGTGCCGATGGGCCGGGTCAGCCGATCCACCAGGCCGGTGGCCTTGACCGCCGCGCCGATGAGCCGCGGCTGCTCCGCGGCCGGGATGCCTCTGAGATCCGCCACCAGCTTGAGAGCGCTTTGCACCGACAGCTCCGGATAGAGGGGGGCGTTCTCCGGCAGGTAGCCGATCAGGGCCTGGATGGCCTGGCGCTCCGCCAGGATGTCCCGGCCAGCCACCACGGCGGTGCCGGCCGAGGGCTGCAGATAGCCGGTGAGGATCTTCATGAGGGTGGTCTTGCCGGCGCCGTTGGGTCCCAGAAGGCCGATCACCTCCCCGGCCTGGACCGTGAACGACACGTCCTGCAAGGCCTGGACCTCGCCATAGGATTTGGACAGGCTCTTGACGTCGATCATGATCGCGTAGGCTCTCCTGACTCCTTGTTCACTATTCCGCGGTTCGCACCGTCCGGTCCAAGATGGCGTAGACCCGCTCCACCAGCTTGCGGCTGTCCACCAGCAGGCCGGCCTGAACCATGGCGTTGTCGAAGATCTGCTCCACCACCATCCCGGCAAAGGCCTCGTCCTTGAGCCGCAGCTGGGCCAGGCTCTTGATCATGGGATGATGGGTGTTGATCTCCAGGATCTTGGGACCCATCTCGGCCAGATCCTGGTTGGCCGCCCGCAGGATGCGCTCCATGCTGGCGGTGAGCATGCCGCCCTGGCTCACCACCATGGCCGGGCTGTCCACCAGGCGCTTCGACTCCCGCACCTCGCTGACCCGCTCGCCCAGGAGCGCCCGCATCCAGCCGGTGAGACTCGTCACCACCGGCGCCTCCAGGGGGGCCTCCTCGGCCCTGGCCTCCTCGGCGGCGGCCGGCGGCAGCTCCAGCTCCGCCCGGTCGGCGGAGGTCAGCTTCTTGTCCCGGTACTCGCCCAGCTGGGTGAGGACAAAGTCATCCAGGGGATCGAGGGTGTAGAGGATCTCGATGTTGCGGCTGCGGAAGGCCTCGACATAGGGTCCGGCCTCGATGGCCGCCCGGTTGGGGCCGTTGATGTAGTAGATCTCCTTCTGGCCCTCGGCCATGCGGCCCAGGTAGTCGTCCAGGGAGACCAGGGCCTCGCCCTCGCTGCTCGATGACTGGAAGCGCAGCAGGCGGGCCAGCTCGTCCCGGTGGGCAAAATCGGTGGTCACCCCTTCCTTGAGGTAGACCCCGAAGGTCTTCCAGAAGGAGGCGAAGGTCTCGGGGCTGTTCTTGGCCTCCTCCTCCAGGTGCTTCAGAAAGCGGCCGGTGACGATGCGCTTGATCCGGCTGACCAGGGTGCTGTCCTGGAGGGCCTGACGGGAGATGTTCAAGGGCAGGTCGTCGGAGTCCACCACCCCTTTGAGGAACCTGAGCCAGTCCGGCAGGATGTTGGCGGAATGTTGCTCGATGAGCACCCGCTGGCAGTAGAGGTTCACCCCCGGCTGGCTGCGGCCGAAGCCCAGGCGCTCGAAGTTGTCCTGGGGCACGAAGAGGAGGGCCCGGATGGCCAGAGGGGCGTCGGTGGCAAAATGGAGCCGGGTCAGCGGCTCGTCCATGGCATTGGCAATGAACTTGTAGAACTCGGTGTACTCCTTGTCCTCGATCTCGCTCTTGCTCCGGGTCCACAGGGCCTGGATGGTGTTGAGCTTCTCGCCGTCCATGAGGATGGGGAAGGGCACGAAGTTGGAGTACTGGCGGATGATGCGCTTGATGCGGGCGGCATCCGCAAACTCTTTGGCGTCGTCCCGCAGCTCGATGATGATCCTGGTGCCCCGCCGTAAGCCCGGCGCCGACTGAACGGTGTAGGTGCTGCCGTCCGAGGTCCATTCGCAGCCCTGGGCATCCGGCCGATAGGAGCGGGACAGCACCCGCACCTTCTTCGCGGCCATGAAGGCGGAGTAGAACCCGACCCCGAACTGGCCGATGAGGGAGAGATCCTTGGCCGCGGCCTCGGCCAGACCGGCCAGAAAGGCCCGGGAGCCGGAATGGGCGATGGTGCCCAGATTGGCCACCAGCTCCTCCCGGGTCATCCCCACCCCGGTATCGGTGATGGTGAGGGTGCCGGCCTTGTCGTCCACCGCCAGGGAGATCTCGAGCGGCACATGGGCGTCGAAGATCTCCTGCTCCACCACCGCCAGGTGGCGCTGGCGCTCGCACGCATCGGCGGCGTTCGACACCAGCTCCCGGACAAAGATCTCCCGCTCGGTGTACAAGGAATGGATGACGATATCCAGGACCTTCTTGACCTCGGCCTGGAACTCCAGGGTTTCCGTAACAGGATGCTCGGTGGTCATTGGCACAACCTCGTGCTGCCAGAGGGATTGGAGCGTTGTCGCCGGTGCGGCGAAAAGACAAATCGACCCGGCCGCAGCCCGTGATCCCCGAGCGGGGCGCGGCGGCCGGCAAAGTGGCGCAAAATATGATGCCGCCTGCCCCGTCTGTCAAGGGCAGGCGGCAGTGGCGGATATTCGACAAGGCCGACGCCAAGCTGGATGCTTTGGTCCTGCAAGCCGGCGCCGCATGGGCGACGCCCGCGTATCTACGAGCCCACCTCCCCCGGCGCCGGCAAGCTTCCGGCGCGCAGTCGGCGGACGAAGGCATGAGGCTCCTCGCACAAGAAGGAGGGGATGGCGGCTGCCGCTCGGCTCGGCGGTTGGGCAGCGGGATAGCCAGCGCTGGCGGAGGCTGCCCCCCTCCCGGCCTCCCCCCCGCTGGGGGGAGGAGGCGTACCCCTCCCGAGCCATGGTGTGTTGCGCTCCCTCCCCCAGCGGGAGAGGGCTGGGGTGGGGGCATGGTTGCCCCGGTACCCCCGGTGGTCGTTGGTTACCTACCCTACCAAAACACCCGGCGGGTGTCGACTGCCGGTCCCCAGGCCGCCAGGCCGTAAGCAGCCACCGCGGCCAGCAGTACCGCCCGGAAGCCCCACTCCACGGCGACCACCACCGCCAGGGCGGCGCTGGCCACCGAGGCGCAGCCGTTGATCGACCAGCCCCAGGCCACCCGGCCGCCTCCCTCCTGATCGAGCACCCGCATACCCAGGGGAAAGCAGAAGCCCATGGCAAAGGCCGCTGGGCTTATGGCCAGCACCACGGCCAGGGCCTTTACGCCCAGGGGCCAGGCGATGGTGGCCCGCACGGTTGCCGGCAGGAGCAGCGCCAGGAGGGCCACCGCCAGCCCGGCCGCCGCCGCGGCTCGGCCGGCCGCCCGCCGGCTGGCGGCCAGGCGGTCCGAGACGAAGCTGCCGCTCCCCGAGGCGACGAGGAGAATGCCGATGGCAGCGGCCGCCGCCTCCATGGCCTGGCCAAAGGCGAGCACCAGCTCATGGATGAGGGCGATCTCCACGAACATGTAGGCCACGCCGATGCCGCCGAAATGGCGGAGCGTCCAGAGGCGCAGGCTGCCGGCGCCACGCCGGCGGGCCAGGGGCAGGAGCACCAGGATGGCCGCAGCCACTGCCAGCTGGACCACGGTGACCAGGACCACGGCATAGCCCATCTCCACCAGCGGCAGGGCCCGCTCGCCGAAGAGCCTGGCCAGAAGCGGCAGGCTTTGCCAGGACAGGAGCTGGAAGAAGAAGGGGCGGTCATCCCGGGCCGGCCGGATGTCGAAAGGGTAGTCGGCCAGGACCCGCTCCCGGTCGGGACCGAGCAGGTCCCGGAGATCCTTGAGAAACTGTTCGTTCTCCAGCTGGTGGAAGCGGCTCCCCGCCTCGGGAGCGCGCCCCGGGGCCAGGAAGAGGTCAAAACCCAGGGCCTGGCAGGCCTCGCCCAGGCGACCCACCTCCTCGCCGGGCAAGGGGCTCCTGGCGACCAGAAAGGTGATGCTGGCCCAGGAGCGCACCACCGCCAGATGCGACCGGGGATCCCCCACCCCCTGGCGCTCCAGAAGCTCGGCCACGGTGGCGGCCAGCCGCAGGGACGCCCGGGCCGGGAAGTCCAGCCAGGCGGTGACCTGCAGGACCCCGCCAGGGGTCAGATGCGCCCACAGGGCGTCGAAGCCTTCCCTGGTGAGCAGATACTGCTCCTGCAGGGCGAGAAGCCCCGAGGAGCCGAAGCCGCCCACGGCCGGCAGGGTGATGAGGTCGTAGCGGCCCTGGTCCCGGGCCAGGAAGGTGCGGGGCTCGATGACGTGCAGGGCCACCCCGGGATCGTCATACGGGCTGGCGCTCGAGCGGGCGACGGCCACCGCGGTCCGATGCGGCTCCACGGCGATCACCCGGCCGCCATGGACGAGGGCCTGGCCCACCGCCTCGCCGCTGCCGGCATGGAGCACCAGCACCTGCGGCCGCGGGGCCAGGCGGTAAGGCAGCACCGCCGGGGTCTGGTCCAGAAGCGGGCCGCTCGCCTCCGGCGGCCACGGGGGCACCGCACCCCACCAGTCGCCGTTCACGAAGATGCCATCCCGGGCCGCCACCTCGCCTCGATAGTGGAGACTGAGACCCGGCGCATGGCGCAGCGCCGGCGCCGCCAGCCGCTCCACCAGGCCTTGCGGGCTCGGCTGCCGGGCCCGGACCACGGCCTCGGGCAGCTGCCGGGCATGGCTCAGATCCTTGTAGGCGGAAAGCCGCGGCGTCCACGGGCCGGTCCAGGCCACCGCCAGGAGCACCATTGCCAGGAGCGCTGCGGCCAGCCTCCGGCGGGAAGGCGGCCAGCCGCCAAGGCAGAGGCCACCGGCCAGGGGCAAAACCGCCAGGAGCACCGGCAGCCTCTGGGGCGCCACCAGACCCAGGGCCAGGATGGCGGCCGGCCCTCCCAGACCGGAGCCCAGAAGGTTGGCCAGGTAGAGGGTGCCGATCCCCTGGGTGTGGCTGGCAAAGGCGATGCCGATGGGCAAAGCGCCCAGGAAAAAGGGCACGAAGAAGAGGAGCTGCAAGGCGCCCAAAAGGAGGATCTGACCGGGGTCGACCAGGATCTCGTAGGCGTCGAAGCGGCCGAGGACCAGATGACTCGCCGGCACGAGCAACGCCATGGCGGCGGCGGTGGCCAACAGGAGCGTTGGCATCAGCTCCGGGAGCCGCTGCCGCCGCGCCGGGGCAAGCAGGGCCAGGAGGGTGCCGGCGGCGCCAAAGCCCAGGAGGGCCACGGCGATGATGAGGTAGGCGAAATGGTGCCACTGCACCAGGGCCAGGAGCTGCATCAAGGCCAGCTGGCAGGCGATGAGACCGCAGGACAGGAGGCCGATGGCCAGACAAAGAGCGGCCGGCGGATGGGCCGCCGGCCTCACGGCCCTCTCCGGAAAGGCACAAAGCGGACCGGCATAAGGGCGGTGGTCCTGACCTCACCACCCTTCTTTTCCACCAGCATGAGCGTCTGGACCATGAAGGGCGAGCCCACCGGGATCACCATGCGGCCGCCGTCCTTGAGCTGGTCGATCAAGGGGGGTGGGATGAATGCCGCGGCGGCAGTGACCACGATGGCGTCGAAGGGCGCCTTCTCCGGCCAGCCGTGGTAGCCGTCCGCCTGCCGGACCGCCACATTGCTGAAGCCCAGGGCGGCCAGCCGCCCTTCGGCAGAGCGGGCCAGCTCAGGCACGATCTCGATCGTGGCCACCTCGCCCACGATCCGGGCCAGCACCGCGGCCTGGTAGCCGGAGCCGGTGCCGATCTCCAGGACCCGCTGGCCTGGGGCCGGCTTCACCGCCTCGGTCATGGCGGCAACGATGTACGGCTGGGAGATGGTCTGGCCGAAGCCGATGGGCAGCGGCCCATCTTCATACGCCTGGTCCCGGAACCGCTCCGGCACGAAGAGATGGCGCTCCACCGCGGCCATGGCCGCCAGGACGGCTTCGGCGCGGATGCCCCGCTGCCGCAGCTGCTCGGCCACCATCGCCTGGCGGGCGGCGGCGAAGTCGACGTCCGCTGCCTGGAGCGCGGCCGGCCACAGGCCCACCAGGAGCAGCAGGGCGGCCAACCGTCGGTATCGGTGCATGGGCGCTCCTCCGGCCCGGGAGCCCCCCGATCCGCTGGTGTCCCCGCAATCCCGGGTCGACATCTGGCGGCTCCCTTGGTACGGTCAAGTCTCTTCCATGCCCCAAGGGAAAGTCAAGGAACCGGGCCGCGCCAGGCCCCCAGGCCGTCCGGATCATCATCCCCACAAGGAGGCTTTTTCATGAGCGAGCAGCCCCACGGAGCAATCCTGCAGCGGGACAAGACCACCTACGCCATCGTGCCCCGGACCCCGGCCGGGATCGTGTCGGCTGAGGTGCTGGAGCGGCTCAGTGCCGTGGCCCGCCGGTACCAGATCCCCATTGTCAAGATCACCTCCGGCCAACGGCTGGCCCTGGTGGGCATCAGGAAAGAGGACCTGCCCGGCATCTGGCAGGATCTGGCCATGGACGCCGGCCGGGCCCTGGAGCTCTGTCTCCACTACGTGCAGGCCTGCCCGGGAAACACGGTCTGCTCCCTGGGGCTGCGGGATTCCCTGTCCCTGGGCCTGGCCCTGGAGCAGATCTTCATGGATATGGCGCTGCCCGCCAAGCTCAAGATGGGGGTGTCCGGCTGCTCCATGTGCTGCGGCGAGAGCTATCTGCGGGATGTGGGGGTGATCGGCAAGAAGGCCGGCTGGACCCTCACCTTCGGCGGCAACAGCGGCGGCCGGCCACGGATCGCCGATGTCCTGGCCGAGGGCCTGTCAGACGACGAGGTGGTGGCCAAGGTGCGACGGGTCCTGGAGTACTACCGCGGTGAGGGCAAGAAGAAGGAAAGAACCGCCCGCTTCGTGGAGCGGATGGGGGTGGCGGCGGTGCAGGCGGCCGTGGCCTGAGGCGGGGCCGTGCGCGAAGGCGCCCTCCGGCGCAGGGCGGCGGGGGCGGAAAGAGTTGCCATGCGGGGGGCGCACCCGAATGGGTACCACGCCGGAAGTCGGCTCTGGTGGCCGTTGTTTCTTATGAGGCGCCCGGCGAAGCCGGCGAGAAGCGGCGCTCCTCCTGGCGGCCGCCTGCTGGGCTACGAGCCAGACCTCGCGGGGGGCCGCGGGACGCCGGCTCGCAGCTGCCGGACCTCCTCCAGGGGCAGCCCGGTGCGCTGGGCGATGGCCTCGTCATCGAGCAGATCCATCAGGTTGACAGCCACCGCCCGCAACGCCTCCCGGCGGCCCAGTTCCACACCCTGCTCGCGGCCCTGCGCGAAACCCTGGCGAAGGCCCTGTTCGAGTCCCTTTTCGAGGCCCTGCTCCAGGCCTTGAGCCAGCCCCTTCCTGATGCCGATCCGTTCCACACTTGTCACGTAGGGCATTGCCGTTTCCTCCTCGATAGCGGCCACCTGCCGCAAGAAGCCCTCCTCCAGCTCCTCAGGCAGGGCCAGGAGCCAGTCGATGAACCGGAAGAGATCGATCACCTGCTGCCGCTCATAGCCCTTGCGGTAGAGTCGCCGTACCAGGTCAATCTTCCAGTGCGCCCGCTCGGAGGCCGAGCGCTTCGTCTCCCGGGCCTTCAGGTGGGCCATCACCACCGTGGCAAAGGGGTTGGTCTCCGCCTCCAGCATCGGCCAGCGGTCCGCATAGTCGAGCACCTTGGCCACCGGAAAACGGAAGCCCACCTCGCACCCCAGCAGCCGATAGCCGAACCGATCTGGCCGCCAGTCGGGTCGATCATCGGTCAGGATCGCGCAGCTCATCACCATCCGGTCGAATCGATCGAAGATCCGGTAGTTGTAGACATACATCCGCTTGGCAAAGGCCGCCTGCGACTGGCCCTGGATCTCGGGATGAACCAGTACCCAGACCTCTTCATCGTCACCGTGGCGCCAGACCCTGGCCAGCTTGTCCGCCGGCCGCGTGCCCAGCTTGGCATCCCGGGTCACCTGCCGGAGCTCCTTGTCCAGAAAATCATATCCCCGGGACCAGTCGATACTGGCATGGGCTTCCGGAAAAAAGAAGGCCATGAGCTCCGGGAAGTACCGGGTCAGGACCTCCTTCCACGGGGTATCGTAGTCATCGGGAGCTGGCATGATGAAGCCCTGAAAGGAAAGTGGATGGGCGCTCCATCCTGTGGTCACAAGGTAGCAAAAGGCCCGGCCGCTGTCGAGCCGCTGGCCGGGCTCCCGGCCTTGGCTGCAGCCGGCTGGCGGCGCCGGCGGCGGCAGGTCCTGACCGCCGCGGCTCCGCCGCGTCTGTCCGGCCCGGCCGCCACCTGCCTCCCTGCCTGCCCGGCCTGTCATTGACCTCGGGCAAGGCGGAAGCCGCGGTCGCCGTGGCGGTCGGCGGGGGCGAGCCTGTGCCGGTAGGCGGAACGGCACCCCCTGGCGCGGTCGACCAACTGCCGCCACGGAGCACCCGCCCGGTGCCTGTAAATGGACCCACAGGGTCGACCACGGTTGCGGCCGAATACTCCCCATACCAGTCCGCACACCATTCCCAGACATTGCCGTGCATCTCATAGAGACCCCAGGGGTTGGCGGGCAGCGACTTGACGTCCACCGTCTCTTGTCGATACAACCCCTTCCGGTCGCCCGCATACGGGTGGTTGCCATCGTAGTTGACCTGGTCAGGGGTGATGGTGGTGCCAAAGGAAAAGGGCGTCGTGGTGCCGGCCCGGCAGGCATACTCCCATTCCGCCTCGGAGGGCAGCCGCAGCTCGAGGCCAGGGACCTGCTCGTTGATGCGGGCCAGGAAGGCCTGGCAGTCCTCCCAACCGACCCGCTCCACCGGCCTGGCCTCGCCCTTGAACCGGCTGGGGTTCTCGCCCATCACCGCCTGCCACAGCCTTTGGCTGCAGGCGGTGTCCGCCAGCCAGAAGCCTCGGGTCAGGATCACCTCGTGCTGCTCTTCATTCTTGAAACGCTCCGGCTCGTTGGGCGGCGAGCCCATCTGGAAGCTGCCGGGCCGGATCCAGCGCAGGACTTGGCGCACACCCTGAAAGGTGAAGGCCATCCACAGCCGCCCGTACCGGTCCTCGCCCCAGTCGCTGGCCCAGGGGGCGGGGAAGCTGTCGGGAAGGGTGGAATGCAGGCGGATCTGTGCCCCGGTGTCGTCAGGCTTGGCGCTCACGAGCGACTGGTTCTCCCCGCCCCGTGAAGGACGGCCGAGGATTCGGAGGCGGACACCCGGCAAGCCTTCGGGCTGCATCCGCTCGCCCTACCAGCATGCCGGGGTCCGTTGGCTTTTCGCCGGCCGCCGGACAACACGGCCGGGCAGGATGGCGGTCTGGTCAGAGGGCCCTGTCTGCCGTGGGGACCCGGTGAGCTCGGGCAAGGCGGAAGCCGGTATTGTCGTTGCGGTTGCCGGGCTCGTTCCTGTTCCGGTTGGCCGAACGGCACCTCCTGGCGTTGTTGATCCAGCTGCCGCCACGGAGCACCCGCTCGGTGCGTTGCGACCACCACCCTTTCCGGAGCCATCATCAACCCTCGATGGGACAGGGACGGCGCCGGAGCTCCTGCCGGCGCCAGGAGAGGCTATCACCATGGGCGGTGATGGCCAAAACGGAGGCGAAACGGGCCTGCAGCTCCAGGGCACCGATCCGACCATGGACGAAGGCCTGCTCCAGGCTGGTCCGCTGCTCGCTGTACCGCCGGCGGCGGCGACGGCTCAGGAGCAGGGCACCCGGCTTGACCCGGAAACCGCAGAAGGTGACACCCGCCGCGGACCGATTCACCTGGCTGTTTCGGTGCAAGGCCAGCCGCCGCTTGGCGACGAGCCACTCCGTCGCCTCTTGCAGGGATGCCTTGGCCTCGCCCCGGCTGGCGCACCACCAGATGACGTCATCCATGTACCGAACGTGACCGGCCACTCCCAGGTCCTCCAGAAGAAAACGGTCCAGACCGTCCAGGTAGAAGTTGGCAAAATGCTGCGAGGTGAGGGAACCGATGGGCAGTCCCTTCCCCGGGTCCGTTTCGTAGGATCCCAGGATGCGGGCCATGAGCGCCAGCCCCTGCCGGCCCTTGAACCGGCGGTCCAGAAGGTCCAACAGAATCTTGTGATCCACCGAGGCAAAGTACTTTGCGATGTCGATCTTGACCAGCCAGGGAAAACGGCGCACGTTCCGCTGCACCCGGTGCACGCCGGCCAACGGCCCCTTGCCTGGCCGGCAGGCGTAGGTGGTCGGCACCATGGTCCGTTCCAGAACCGGACCGGCCAGATGCATCAAGGCATGGTGGAGCACCCGGTCCTGGAAGCAGGCCGCATGGATGATCCGCGTCTTGGGATCCGCGATTACGAACTGCCGGAAGCGGCCAGCAGGGGCCGTCTCGTCCAGAATAGCCTCCCGCAGCCTGGCGAACAGGGCAAAATCCTTCTCGTCGAACACCTCCCGGTAGTCGATCCTGGCACCGCGGCCGGCCGCCGGTGCGCCGCCCTCCCAGTACGCAACACAGACCGCCCAGAAGCTGCGCTGGCCGTCGGCAATGAGGTTCTTTTCGAGGTTGGCGACCCGCACCGAGCCCAGAAACCCGTTCAACTCGCTGGCAGCCACTTCGGGATCCAAAGCTGGAACGGCGAAAAACCTGTACTTCATTGCATGCCTCCCTCCGGCCGCCGGCCGGGCCTGACCGCCGCGGCTCCGCCGCATCTGTCCGGCCCTGCCTCCTCCCTGTCCTGTTTGCTGGCTCGGCTACTGACCTCGGGCAAGGCGGAAGCCGATGAAGACGTAGCGGTTGGCGGGGTCGATCCTGTACCGGTAGGCCGAACGGCACCTCCAGGCGTCGATGACCCAGCTGCCGCCACGGAGCACCCGCCCGGAGCGCGTGGACGAACCTTCAGGATCGACCACGCTTCCGGTCGGGTAGTCGCCATACCAGTCGCTGCACCACTCCCAGACATTGCCGTGCATCTCGAAGAGGCCCCAGGGGTTGGCAGGCAGCGACCCGACCTCCACCGTCTCGTTTCGGTACAACCCCTTCCGTCCGCCGGCATACGGATAGTTGCCATCGTAGTTGACTTGCTCCGGGGTAATCGTTGCGCCGAAGGAAAAAGGCGTCGTGGTGCCCGCCCGGCAGGCGTATTCCCACTCCGCCTCGAAGGGCAGCCGCAGTCCAAGACCTGGGAGCTGCTTGTTGATCCTGCGCACAAAGTCCATGCATTGATCCCAGCTCACACTCTCCATCGGCCTTAAATCACCCCTGAACTGGCTGAGCTGCTTCCGCCCCATCACCGCCTTCCACAACGCCTGGGTGCAAGCAGTATCCGCCAACCAGAAGGCCCGGGTCAGGATCACCTCGTGCTGCTGCTCATCCCCGTCACGCTCCGGCTCGTCCTCCGGCGAGCCCATGAGGAAGCGGCCGGGCCGGATCCAGCGCATGCGCTGCCAGACCCCTTTCACCTGGAACTCCGCCCAGACGCCGTACGGATCAACACCAAAGCGCTCGGCCCAAGGCGGCTGCCGGAAACCAGAGCGCACCAGAGGCCGAAACCCGGCCTCATCCAGCCACGCCCCCTCCTCCATCGCCAGGAAGGCCTGGCCGGCACGCTGCTCGACCGGGTAGCGGCCCGGGTTGAGCCAGTAGGCGCGGCGACTGGCCTCCCCTTCCCCGATTTCCACGAAAAGACCCTGCCGGTCCCGGCCCATGGCGGCCGCCCAGGCCGGCCTGGCCACGGTGTCGATGGCCATCTCCTCCACCTCGCTCCGGAGGACGATGGGACCGGCAGACGGCAGCGGCTCCACCACCACCGCGGCCTTCTCCCCCACCACCGCGCCGTGTGGCCCCTTCTCGGCTCCGCCGGCTGCCTGCAACAGCCGCCGGGCTGTCAGACTCCCCACCAGGCTGCCGGTGGCCACTGCCCCGGACGGACCGAAGGCCGGCAGCTCGGGATCGACGGTCAGCACCAGGGCCGGCCCCTGCTGCCAGAGGCGACAGTCCCGGGGCGGCGCCGGCTGGTCCAACACCCAGGCCACTCGGGCCAGATCCAGCCCGGGCGGCAGCTCCACCCGGCTGGCCTGCAGCTCCTCCTTGTTGGCCAAGATCCACAACGCGGCCAGGGGCTCGCAGAACCGCCACATGGAGGCATGCTGGCGGCCAGCCTGCCGCCGGACAAAATCCTTGATCTCCGGCCGCGGCTCGGCTTCAAGAGTCTTGACAGTACGGGCCACAAAGGCCTGCGCCGCCTCGCCCGGGGCGTTCTCGCCCGCCAGGTTGCCCAGGAGAAGCTCCTCCTCGTGGCGGACCACCGGCGGCAGGTGGGCGTGGTGAGCCCGGATGAGCTGGCCGGCCGCCTGCCGCAACCTGGCCGGCTGCTTGCGAAAATCCTCACGCCAGCGCTTCTGGGTGCCATCGGCAAAGAAGAAGCCCAGAAGGCAGGAAAGCACGTGCGGGTGCAGCCAGGCCTCGGCCTCGCTGCCCACATCGGCCTGGCCTTGGGGAAGGAGAAGGCGCATGGCCCGCAGGAGAGGCGGCTCCACGGAGACCGCCGGCGACAGGAGCGCCAGCAGCTGCTCCCACCCCTCCCCGGCCCGGGGATTGGCCCGGGGCGACTGGCCGCGACAACCGGGCCGGTCCAGCCGCGGCAGCCGGACGCCCCGATCCCAGGAGGCCAGCCGCCAGACCGCCGCCAGCTCCGGGTCCCAGCGCCGGGGTGGCGTCGGGCTGAGGGCGGTGGGGACCAAACCGGCCTGCCGCAGCCGGCGGCCGAAGCGCAGCCAGGCCTCACGGGCCCGGCCGCTGGCGTCGTAGTAGCCCAGGTCGCTCAGCACCAGCACCGGCGAGCCGGGCTCCGGCAACCGGTACGGCCGGGGCGGACCGGCCGGCTGCCAGCCCCTGCGCCGGCCGCCGCTCCTGGGCTGCCACCGCTGCATGCGCCCGCCCGGTCCAGCGTCGAGGGCCAGGACCGCCAGTCCGGCGCCGCCCCGCAGCCGGGCCAGTCTCGTGGCCAGACCCCGGAAGTCGGACCAGAACATGGCGCTCCGGTGGTCGAAGTCCAGGAGGAGCTGACTGGTGGGCGCGAAGCGCAGGCGGGGAAGACGGGGCAGTCGGGTCAGGGGCCGGCCACCCGTGGCCAGCATGGCCACCGCCCGCTCCAGATCGACCGCCCCGCCGGTCTGGTGCGCGCCCAGGGCCGCCTTGAGAAAGGGCCAGAGCCGGGACCACAGGAGAAGCGGCCGGCTGGGCAGCGCCCGGGCCGTTGGATCCGGTTTGATCTCTTCCGGGGTGAGGGGCCTCTGCCCTCGAAGCCACTCCGGCTCCTCCAGCGCCACCTCGGCCTCGGACAGCTGCCGGCAGGCGACCACGTGCCAGAAACGGGCCGGCCGGGGGGTGTTGTCGAAACGGTGCTCCACCGGACCGGAGGCCGGCGGTCTGGCCTCTTCCCCGGCCGGGGTGTCCGGGGCAGGGGGGACAGGGATCGTCGGCTGCAACGGCGGGGCAGGCGCAAACCCGAACAGACCAGCCGCCCGGTCCAGGCCGTCTTCCCCCAGCCGGCCCAGGCAGGCGAGAAGATCCGCCCGGCCCACCCCGGCCTTTGTCCCAGGCGCGATCCGGCCGGTCATGGCTGCAGATCAGACGGGGGATGCTTCCTGAGCACAAAGCGCGCGATCTCACGTCGGCGCCTTCGGCCGCATACCGACGGACCGGCCCAGGAGCGGCACCGTGAAGGCGCCGTTGCCCAAGGTCTCCAGGAGGCCGTTGGGCAGATCGGCCTCGGCCTTGTCGATCTCGTCGATGAGCAGCACGGCGCCACCGGTCTTGGGCTGCCAGCCCTTCGGTCTTTCCGGTGGCCGCGCTGCCGACAGGCACTGCTTGGCCTGCGCGGCTGCCGACGGCCAGTCGAAGGTCCACCACAAAGGGCCGGGGCTCACGAAACGGACCGGTGCCAGGGCGGCCCGGACATCGACCTGGCCACGGCTGGCTGCCAGGGCCTGGGCCTCGCCGAGACGGCAGACCGCATCGTAGCAGAAGAGCAGATCCTGGCTTTCGCTGCGGCTGTGCACCACCGCCGGCACAAAGGCCCGCCCCAGCTCCTTGGCCGCGGCCCGGGCCAGCTGGCTCTTGCCGGATCCCGGCTCGCCCCGTACCAGGAGCGGCCGCTGCGCCGCCAGCGCGGCGTTCACCGCCCAGATGCTGGCCTCGTCAAAGACATGGCGCGTTTCCGGCCAGGTGCCGACCCGCGGCAGGGTGGTGGTGTGTCCGGGCTTGATCTCAAGCATGAGGGGCACCTCGTTGTTCGATCGTGAGGCGGAAATACTCGACCAGTTGGGCATTGATCTGCTGCTCGGGGATGCTCAGGGGCGCCTGCTGGCCCTGGCAACAAAGCATGATCTGCCGGAGCTCAGGGATGCTGGCCTGGAGCTGATCGAGGACGGACTGCAAGCCCTGCCGGGTGTCGTTCGTGGGGACCAGCAGGTAATGGCACCGTTCCCGATTCCTCCTCCGGGCGTCAAAGGTATCCCGCAAGGTCACCCCTTCAGGGGGCCGATCCGCGTAATAGAGTATTACCGCCGACCTGAAACCCCGCAGGTTTTGCCGGTGAGAAAGTCGGCAGCCTTGGGCGGCTGAAAAGGCCGCAGGTTCTTCTTCCCGCCCTTCCGTCCTTACCTTCCCTGGTTTTTCTTCCCC
>JBFMBH010000085.1 GCA_040755095.1 Thermodesulfobacteriota bacterium | reverse complement strand
CGGCCATGGCCTCGCCGGAAAAGGTCCGGCTCACCACCAGGCCCGCCCGCCGGGCCTCGGGCTTGAAGAGCAGGATATTGGCCAGTTGGGTGCCCATGGCGGCCTCGGTGGCGATGCCGCAGATATTGCTCTGGTCGGCCAGGAGATTGTAGCGCTGCCAGTCCAGGACCATGGCGAAGACCACCGGCATCCCCGGGCGGGTACTGGTCCAGGTCTTGGCCACCGTGGCCGCCTTGGCGCCCAGGGCCAGGATGAGGGCCGGCCGGCTGGCCAAGAGGCGCTCCATGACCTCAGGCGCGGTCCGGACGTCCCCCTCCAGGTCGAACACGGCGACCGGCCGGCCGGCCAGCCCATCGGTGAAGCGCTCCACGGGGGCCCGGTAGGCCCTTTCCGGGCCACTGGCCAGAACAGCCACCCCCCGCTGTCCTGCGGCCCAGGCCAGGGCCAGGGGCCAGAGCACGGCGAGGAGGAGGATACCGGTGCTAAGGAAGGATCTTCTGCCAGTCATCGATCTGCAGGCCCTCGACAAAGGGTTGCCGCCAGGGGGCGTCATGCATGCGGGAGAGAATGTCGGCCAGGCGCGCCTGTTGCTCCGGGGCCAGACGACCGGCCACGGCACACAGCACCGGCAGGGGCAGGGGCGGACTGGACGCCAGCCGCTGCACCCGGGCGGCCAGACGCGGGTTGACGCCCAAAAGCCAGGTCAGGTTGTCCTCGGAGACCAGGGCCAGATCAACCTGGCCCAGGGTGACAGCAAAAAGGGCATCCGAATCCTTGGGCACGGTCACCAGGCTGGGCCTCAGCTCCTCCAGGGGCCGGCCGTCCACGGAGAGCCCGGCTACCAGTTCGGTGACCTCCGAGCCACCGGGGGTCAGGGCCACGGTGCAGGCGCGCTGGCCGGGTTGGCCAGGTGGCCGGTCCTGGGCCGCAATCAGAACCTTGCGGTAGACGGTCTCGCCCCGGCGGCTGGCGCGCAAGAGCGGCCGCAGGGCCGGCTCCTGCTGTGGCCGGTCCAGATACCAGCCAGGCAGGATGGCCAGGTCCGGTGGTGCGGACTTGAGCTCCCGATCGAAATCCTTGAGGCGGGCAAAGGGCTGGAAGAGAACCGGGAAGCCGGCCTCGCCAAAGGCCTTCTCCATGCCGGCCTTCAGCCAGCTGAGGTTGACGGCCGGCGCGTCCGGGACAAAGGAGTAGACCTTGCTCGGCTCAGCCGTGGCAGCACCACTGCCCACGGCCAGGAGCAGGCCGGACAGGAGCAGCAGCCGCAAGGTTCCTATAATAGAGGTATGCCGTTTCAGGGGAGGCGCTCCTGGGCCGAGGTCATCAAGGCACCGGCGGCCGTAAGCGGGGGCGCCGGGGGCCTGGCTCCGAGAAGAGAGCCATCGAAAACATTCCCAGTTTCCCTTCCTGGAAGCAAGGGAAATCTTCTCCCCCTTTCTTGGCCCCATGCTTCCAGTTATGATCTGCCATCGTCCACGGTCGCCGATGGCCAGCCCGCGTCGACCAACCTCTGCCAGGGGCAAAACACGATGCGCCTCCTTGTTGCCGGTGCCGGCAAGACTGCCCGGGAGCTGTTGCGCCAGCTGGGCCAGGCCTGGTCGGTAACCCTGATCGACTTGACCGAGGCCGCCCTGGCTGCCCACCAGGACCACCCGCAGGTGGTGACCCGGGTGGCCGGCGATGCCTCCAGCCCTCTGGTCCTGGACCAGGCCGAGTTGGGGGCACACGACTTCGTCGCCGCCCTCACCAACCGCGACGATGTCAATTACGAGGTGTGCCGCCAGGCCCGCAAGCGGGGCATTCACCACGCCATCGCCCTGGTCAACGACAGCCGGCAGGTGCCCCGCTTCCGGGAGCTGGCGGTGCGCACCATCTGCTCCAGCCAGCTGGTCGCCCGGGACGTGCAGCTCTTTCTGGAAAGTCCCCGACTCGTTGTGACCACCATTGCCGAGGGCGCCGGCGAGGTCATGGAGCTTTCGGTTTTGCGCAAGGCGCCGGCGGTGGGTCAGGCGATCAGGAGCTTTGCAGCCGGCGACTGGCTCATTGCCGCCATCCACCGGCAGGGGCGCCTGATCATCCCCCACGGCAGCACGGTCATCGAGGCCGGGGATCGGCGGACCATCGTCGGTCGCGCCGGCCTCTACCGCTCCATCGCCTCCTTCTTCTGCCTGGAGGAGCACTGTTTTCCCCTGGAGTATGGCCAAAGGATCCTGCTGCCGGCAACCGCCAGCGACAAGGACCTGGAGCCGGCCATGGGGGAGGCCCTCTACCTGGTGGCCAACAGCCGCGCCCAGGGCCTGACCATCCTCGGTCCTCCGGAGCTGGCCCAGGAGCTGCAAACCCGGGGCGAAACCCTGGGACCGGGGGCACCGCTGAGCTTCCGACTGGCTGATGGCCCGTGGGAGGAGGTCCTGGCCCGGCTCACCCTGGAGGAAAGCATCGGCTGCGTGGTGACGCTGCCCAGACCCCTCGGCCCCCTGGCCCGACTTCTGGGCCTCCCCAGTGTCATCGCCCTGGCCCATCGCCTGGCCTGCCCCTTGCTGGTGAGCCGCCAGACCATGCCCTACCGCCGCATCCTGGTGAGCCGGACGGCTCTGGGGCAGACGGTCCTGGTCTGCGCCACCATGGCGGATTTCTGCACCCTGCTCGGCCTCACCGGCCTGGTCCTCTTTCAGAGCCACGGCTGGTCCTGGCGCCTGATCGGGCCGCTGCTTGTATTCCTGCTGTTCGGCCTTGTCCTGTGGGCGGTGCGTCTCCGGGCCTGGTGGTTTCCCCACCGGGCCCGGCGCCTGTTGGGCGGCTCCGACCCTCAGGAGCTGGGGGTGCGGGCCGCCTTTGCCCTCCTGTTCGTCTTCGTGGGCTTGTCCGAGCTTCTCGGCCTGGAGCCGATCCTGGGGGCGTTCATGGGTGGCGCCATCCTGGCGCTGGTCTTCGAGAGCCGGGGCCTCCTGGAGGAGAAGCTGGCAGGCTTGTCCTTCGGCTTTCTCATCCCCGTCTTTTTCATCCATGTGGGCATCGGCTTCCCCCTGGCGGCCCTGGCCAGCCCGGGCTACCTGGCCCTCACCGGCCAGCTCCTGGCCGCGGCGATTGTGGTCAAGCTCCTGCCCAGCCTCCTCCTGCGCCTCCATGGCTTGTCCTGGCGGCAATGCACCCTGGCCGGCATCCTTCTGTCGGCGCGGCTGTCCCTCATCATCGCCGCAGCGGGGATCGGGGTGGACCAGGGCCTGTTGCCCCCTGACCTGCAGCCGGCCATCATCACCCTGGCCCTGGCCACCGCCTCGGCGTCGCCGATCCTCTTCCGCCGGCTGGCCCTGGCCTGGCTGCCCAGGCCAGGCTGAAAAAACGGCCGCCTTGCCATACCAGGCGACTCTGGAATAGGATGGAGCCACCCGCGCAGAACATCGCCAACCACCCTGCCGGACGACGTGCCATGGATACCGCCGGTGCCACCGAGTGCCTGCAACGCTATTACCAGGAGCTGGCCCAGAGCGGCGCCTCCCCGGCTGCCGCCGGTCCCTGGTACGACGCCAAGGACCTGGCCCGGGTGCCGGCCGCGGCCCTGGCCCTGGCCGGCGGCTGGGGGAATCCGGTGGGCTGGGCCGCGCCGGCGGCCGGCGCTTCGGTCCTGGACCTGGGCTGTGGCGGGGGCATCGACCTGGTACTGGCTGGCAGGAGGCTGGGGACGACCGGGCGCCTGTCCGGCATCGACCTCGCCCCGGCCATGGTGGAGGCGACAGGTCGGGCCCTGGCGGCGGACGGGCTGGCCCATCCCTGTCTGGTCCTGAAGACCGCCGATCTGGCCACCGCGGCCCTGGCCCGCAACTTCGCCGACCTGGTCATCGCCAATGGCAGCTTGAGTCAGGTGCCGGATCCGGCCCGGGCCTTCCGCAACATCTTCCGGATGCTGGCTCCGGGGGGCCGCATGGTGGTGGCGGATCTGGTTCTGCGCCGCCCGCTGGCAGCGCCGCCGCCGGCGGGGCTGGGCGGGCTTATGGTGGCCGAAGAGCTGTGGGCCATGCTTGCTGCCATGAGCTTCATGACCCTCAGTATCCTGGACGAGCGGCGGCTGTCCGCCCAGGAGCTGACCAGCCGGGGCCCCGGCCTGGTACCGGCCGCCTATCTGGCCGCTCTGGCCGAGAACGCCCTTGCGGTCACCTTCACCGCCATGCGGCCGCCGCTGGCCTGCTGACTGTGACCAGGGGCCGCCGGCGGCGGCCCCCCTGGCCGAACCACCAGAAAGGGAGGAGCTGCCATGCCTGTCGTCCGCCGTCTTCTTGTGCCCTTCCCCCTGCTCCTGGCCCTGACCACTGGCTGCGGGCAGCCGGCGGAGGAGAAGCCGCCGGCCGGCACCGGACCGGTCAAGGAGCTGACCGATACGGTGGCCGAGGAGGCGGCCGAGAGGATCCGCACCCCCATGGACCAGGCCCGGGGCGTGGCAGAGCTGGGGGACCGCCGGCTGGAGGCCATGGAAGAGGCCCAGGGTCAGGAGAAACGACCCGGAGACCAGCCCTGATGGCAGCCGCCGGCAAGCGGATCGAGCTTACGGTGGCAGGGATCGTCTGTGCCGGCTGCGCCACGGACATGGAGACCGTGCTCACCAGCACCGACGGCATCCTGGAGGCCAAGGTCCGGTATGCCGACGGCACCGTGGCGGTGGTCTACGACCCGGAGGAGATCGGCGAGCCGGAAATCCGGCGGCGCATCGAAAGGCTGGGGATGAAGATCTCTACGGAAGGGGCCTGACGCAGCACTGTCCGGATGGCACGGCCGGCAAGGACCTGCCCCCTCGGTCCATGCCGTCCACCGTGTCCATACCGTCCATCGACAACCACTGCCGAACCATCGATTGCAGAAGGGAGGTGTGAGCCATGGCTCTGTTGCAGGTGGACCCGGAGAAGTGCCAGCGCGACGGCATCTGCGTCGCCGAATGCCCGGTGGGCATCATCGAGCTGGGTCCCGCCGATGCCGTCCCCCGGGAGGTGCCGGCTGCGGAAAGGCTCTGCCTGCGCTGCGGCCACTGCGTGGCGGTCTGCCCCCAGGGCGCCATGTCCATCGCCGGCATGCGGAGTGAAGCCTGCCCGCCGATCCGGCGCGAGCTTGTCCCCAGCGGCGAGCAGGTGGAGCAGCTCCTGCGGTCCCGGCGCTCCATCCGCAGCTACCTGGACCGGGAGATCGAGCATGGCGCTGTGGAACGGCTCATCGATCTGGCCCGCTACGCCCCCACCGGCACCAACAGCCAGCAGGTGCACTGGCTGGTGGTGGCCTCCCGGGCCGAGGTGCAGCGGCTGGCCGGCATGGCCATCGACTGGATGCGGCATCTGGTGAAGATCGGCGACCCGGCTGCCAGCCGGCTGCCCATGCCGCGCATCATCAGTGCCTGGGAGTCCGGGGCCGACGTCATCTGCCGCGGGGCGCCAGGCCTGGTAATCACCCACGTGCCCCAGGAATATCCGGTGGGCCCGATCGACTGCGCCATCGCCCTCACCTTCCTGGACCTGGCAGCCCCGTCCTTCGGCTTCGGCACGTGCTGGGCCGGGCTGTTCATGTTCGCCATCCAGGGCTGGCCGCCCCTCCGGGAGGCCTTGGCGGTGCCGCCCGGCCGCACCCCCCGGGCGGCGATGATGATCGGCTACCCCAGGTTCCGCTACCACCGCCTGCCGCTGCGGAAGACGCCGGTCATCACCTGGCAAGGCTGAGCCCCGGCGGTATCACAGCCGGGCCAGGACCACGGTGATGTTGTCCCGGCCGCCAACCGCCAGGGCCGCCTGCACCAGCTCGTCGGCCAGGGCGGCCAGGGGGTCCGGCTTGGCCAGGATGGCTGCCAGGCGCTGGCGGTCCATCGCCCCAGCCAGGCCGTCGCTGCACAGGAGGAGCAGGTCCCCTGCCGCCACCGGAAAGGAGCCGGTGTCCGGCAGGCAATCCGGGCAGCCGACGGCCCGGGCCAGGATCTGACGGGCCGGCGAGATGGCGGCCTCTTCCGGAGTCATCAGGCCCTGGAGCACCATCTCCTGGGCCTCGTTGTGGTCGGTGGTCACCTGCCAGAGCCGGTCTCGGCTGAGGCAGTAGAGGCGGCTGTCGCCGACATGCACCCAGGTGGCGATCTGGCCCCGGAGCACCACCGCAGTCAGGGTGGTGCTCACGGCTTCCTCCCGGGGGGTCTCCTGTCCCCTGGCCAGAAGCCGGCTGTCCAGCTCCCGGACCAGCGCCTCCAGGGCCCACTCCACCGCCGGCGGCTCCAGGGCCGGCGGCCGGAAGTCGGCCAGGGCCTGCACCGCCGCGGCCGCCGCCTCCTCGCCCGCCGTCTGCCCCACCCCGCCCAGGCCATCGGCCACCGCCAGGATGGTCCAGGGCCCAGCGGCATCCCGGCCGGCGTGCACCAGGAAGCGATCCTGGTTCTGCCGCCGCACCCGGCCGATATGGGTCGTTGCCCAGGTCTCCATCAGACGTCCTTGAACTCCGCGGCCTTGACCACGATCCCCCGGTGCTGGAGGCTGCCGCAAAACTCCTCCAGCAGGCGGTTCAGCTCCCCCCGCTGCTCGTCCTGGTAGAAGACGAACAGCGAGGTCATCCGCCGGGCCGGCAGACCCAGAAACTGGTCGCCCTGGCTTACGGGATCCACGAGCGGTGCCAGGGCGTCCAGGGCCTCCGCAGCGGTCTGGAAGCGCTCAGCCGGCTGCCGCCGGCAGGCCTTGCGGATGAAGGCGGCCAGGGGCGGCGGCAGGTCGGGCACCAGCGCGGCCGGGTCCGGGATATCCCGGCTGAGGTGCATCTCCATGAGGGCGGCCAGGTCGTCCTCGGGAAAAGGCCGGCGGCCGGTGACCATCTCGAAGGCGGTGATGCCCAGGCTGAAGATATCGGCGCGCCGGTCGACGGTCTCACCGTCGATCTGCTCCGGCGACATGTAATAGGGGGTGCCATCGAAATCGGTGACCTCGCTGCCGGACGGGCAGGCCAGGCCGAAGTCCAGGATCTTGATCTGGCCGCTGGGCAGCAGCATCAGATTGGCTGGCTTGATGTCCTGATGCACGATGCCCTTGCCATGGGCGTGGCTGAGGCCGGCCAGGACCTGAATCAGAAGGTCGGCCGCCAGCTTGGCCGGCAGTGGCCCGGTACGGGCCAGGCGCCGGTCCAGCCCCTCGCCGTCCAGGAGCTCGGTGATGAGAAACACCGTCTGGTACCGATCCTCGATATCATAGATCTGGACGATGTTGCGGTGGCCAAGGCCGGCGATGATCTGGGCCTCGTCCTTGAACCGCTTCTGGAAGTCCGGATCCATGGCCATGGCGTGCTTGAGCATCTTGATCGCCACCGGCATCCCGAGGCTGGCATGGATCCCCTGGTAGACGATGCTCCACGCCCCCTGTCCCAGCTTTGACCGGATGAGATACCGGCCGATGGTGCGATCCGCCACCAGGGGGGAGGTTTCCAGACGGCGGGTCAGGAGCTCGGTGAGAAACAGGCGCAGGTCCGGGTGGCGGGCGGCCACCGCTTCGAACTGCCGCTTCTCCAGTCGCCACAGCCGCACCGGCGTGTCGGCATCGACGCTGGCGCAACGGGCTTCGCCCGTGAGCACCCCCATCTCGCCGGCCACGTCCCCGGACCCGAGACGGGCCACCGTGTGGTAGGTGCCGTCCTTCTCCACCCGCACCGTGCACGCCCCTTCCTGGATCAGGTAAAGGTGCTCGCCGGCCTCTCCCTGGCCAAGGAGACGCGCCCCTGCCTGGCGCTCCTCCGGCGACAGGCAATTGAGGAGGGGCCAGACGGCGTGCCGGGGCAGGGAGCGGAGCAGCCTGGTGCCCAGCAGGAAATCCAGGTCCGCCAGGAGCGTCCCCGGCGGGACGGCATCCTGGCTGGCTGCCGGCGGCGCCGCCCCTTCCCGCACGTATTCGAGACCGGTCAGGTAGCCCCGGCGATCCGCGCTGCGCTGGGTCCAGACCACCCGGGCGAGGGCGGTGCGCCAGGCCTTGGCCTCCGGGTCGTGGCGGGTAAAGTTGAGAAGGTCCCCGGGCGCGAAAAGCCGGGACAGCTCCAGAAGCATGCCCCCCGGGCTGGTGTTGTGCATCCCTACGAACAGCGGATAATGGGAGCCAAGCTCCCTGCCCCCCGCCGGCTCGACCAGGTGGCGATAGACCACCCCCAGCTCCGGCTCCGGCACATCCCGCCGCTCCCACTGGCGCCGCTCCACTGTCTTCATCATCGTCCTCCTCCTTCTGGCCTGACTGCCACCAGGCGCCCGATCCCGACCGATCCATGGCCAGGTCAAGAGCCCGAATTGTTGAGACTTATGCCAGAGGCATGCCAGAAGGACCACCGGGCAACCACCGCCGATAACGACGGCGTTCCGCGGTGTTGCACGGCCGTGCCGCCCGAGAGCTGGAGCGAATTCCGGAAGTCCGGACAGAACCAACCGGAATTCCGAACGATTCACTGGGGAATCGCCACAACCCAGCGGCCCTCGCAAGGGACGGAGGCGAGCCGGAGGTCGTCCCGGAGGGCCACAGGAGCCTACTGCAGCACCTTCCACCATGGCGCTGCCAGGACGTCCGAGGTGATCATTCGGTGGCCTGGCCGGTATGGAGCAAGAGGGCCGGAAGGGCATTGGCGCCGTATTCGGCACAGAAGGCGCGCAGGTGTACGACACGCGGGGGCTGGTGCATCTGGCCGGGGCGAGGGACCAGGACACGAAAACGGGCAGGGGATCCGCCACCGGATCACCCTGCCCGTGGAAAGGCCACTCGCCGGCCGGAATCAGGAGCGGCGACGCCGCCAGGCCACCAAGCTGGTCAGGCCGCTGCCCAGAAGAAGAGCGCTGGCCGGAATCGGCACCGGGGTCCCGGTAAAGGCTATCTCGCTGACGAAGACCCAGCAGCCGGGCTGACGGTTGATGGTGACCGCAAGGTCGGAGAGGCTCAAGCCCAGGTTGCCGATGGTGTAGCTGGTGGGCGCCGAGCCGGGAGGATCGGCGACGCTGTAGCTGGTGCCGGCGATGACGAAGCCGGCCGGCGTCCGGACTCCGCCGTAGCCGTTGGCATCGTCCACGTAGAAGGTGACGGCGTCGACCGTCACCGGGCCGCCGAAATGGAAGGTGATGGTGGGCGTGATGGTATACCAGCCCACGTACGGCCCCGGCCCAGCCGGCGCCTCGACGATGTTCCAGTTCTGGGTAGCGATGACCCCGTCGGTGAGATCCCCCAGGCCGCCACTCAAGGGGCTGAGGCTGACCAGGGGATTGCCGCTGCCGGTGTAGGACTCGTCCCAGTACTGGTAGCTGCCGGTCTCGCCATTGGGCATGTCGTAGCTCACCGGCGCCAGCGGCGCGGCGCCCGCCGCCCCAGCCCCGGCCAGGAGGATGCCACCGGCCAGGATCCACGATCTCCAGATCGTCATCTTCATACCATCCTCCTGTGCGTAGGATTGGGCTTGCCCCCAGCCCGCATGCGGCAGCGCATGCATGACGCCGCAGGGCCTGGACTACGCCGGAGACATAAGCCAATATCGTGCCAACCCAAGCCTCCGGCCAAGCGGCGACGGAAAACCCGCGCCGGACGCGGGCTGGCGAGAAACGTCCTGGCCGAGCCCCGTCTGGCCCAGTCACGCCCCTGGCCGGAATCCCGGAAGACCTGTACGCCTTTCCGGAGCGATTCCAGAAAGGCGTACGCCAAGAAGACCAGGAATGGACAGCGCTGAGCGTCTCGGATGCCGTGCGGCACGGCTTGAGCGAAGCGCCCCGAGGACCTCGTTGTGCGCTGAATACGTTCCCTACGAGCCAACCGCCCCCGGCGCCGGCGCCGGCAAGCCGCCGGCGCGCACCTCCTCCACCGACAACCCGGTGCTGGTGGCGATGGCCTCGTCGTCCAATATCCCCAGCAGCCTGGACGCCACCGCCAGCTGGGTCTCGCGACGACCCTGGGAAAGACCCTGGGAAAGGCCCTGCTCAAGCCCCTTCTTCCTTCCGATCCGCTCCACACTGGATACATACGGCATGGTTGTATCCTCCTCAACTGCCGCCAGCTGCTGAAAAAATCCCTGCTCCAACTCCTCCGGCAGTTGCATCAGCCAGTCGATGAAACGAAAGAGATCGATCACCTGCTGCCGCGCATACCCCCGGTTGTAGAGCCGCCGCACCAGATCAAACTTCCACCATGCCCGCTCGATCGCAGCATCCCGCGTCTCCCGGGCCTTCAGATGCGCCATCACCACCACCGCGGAAGGATTGCGGTCCTGCTCCAGCGCCTCCCATCGCTCACCATAGTCCAGCACCTTGGCCACCGGAAAGCGGAAGCCCAGCTCGCAGCCCCACAGCTCGTATCCGTACCGGTCGGGTCGCCAGTCGGCCCGGTCATCCGTCAAGACCGCGCAGCTCATCACCCGGCGATCATGACGGTCGAAGATCCGGTAGTTGTACACATCCATTCGCTTGGCAAAGATCTCCTGGGGCTGCCCCTGGATCTCCGGATGCACCAGCACCCAGGCCTCGCCGCCGTCTCGGCGCCACACCTTGGCCAATTTGTCCGCCAGTCGCCGGCCAAGCTTGGCGTCCCGGGTCACCTGCCGCAGCTCCTTGTCCAGGAAGACGTGTCCCCGGGACCAGTCGATGCCGCCATGGGCCGCCGGGAAGAAGAAGGCCATGAATTCCGGGAAGTATCGGGTCAGGATCTCCTTCCACGGGGTATCGTAATCGGCGGACGACGGCATGAGGCTCCTCGCGCATGAAGGAGGGACGGCGGCCGTTGCTCGGTCTGGCCTGTTCGCCGGCAGCAACGGGGGTAGCCTACAAGCACGGATACCGGGAGCCGTTCTGTCTGGAGTCAGAAGCTTGGTGCCGGCTGTCTCTTGTTACCCGGGCCGTCGGGGGGTGGTCAAGGGGAATCGGCGGGAGCCACCAGGGGGGCGCACCCCGCGCCCGTCGTCGCCGCGTGGTCTTGCCGGGGTAACAGGGCGCTCAGGCCGGCTGCGGGCGGTCCGGCCGGCAGGCTCGCCCAGGACCGCGCCCGGATGATGCAAGGATACCGCAATCCCGCGCCACCTGGCTCATCCCCCGGACGGTGCCGCCGAACCTGATCCCCTCCCCCGCTCGCCACGCCGATGGGCCAGGGCGCGGCCGATGGCGTCGAGCACGTCGTCGAGGTGCGTGCCGAGGTCTTCGGTCAGGAAGCGCAGCACGAAGTAGCCGTTGGCCTGCAAGAGCAGATCCTTGCGGCGGTCGCGGCGGTAGGCCAGGGGATCGGCCAGATGCTGCGGGCCGTCCAGCTCGATGGCTACGCGGGATTCGGCGTCCAGGAAATCGACCTCCATGCGGCCCTGTCCATCGAAAGGAATCGGCAGCTCCACGTTCAGGCGGAACCGGCCAGCGGTCTCGGGCAGGGTGGCCAGCCGCCGGTAGAGAAAGGCCTCGGCGGCGCTGCGGGCCCGGGCTGCCTCCTCGGCGTGCGGGGGAATCGCCCCGGCTGCCCGAACAAACAAGGTCGCCAGCGGCGTGTCCACCCCGTCCCTGATGAGACGCCGCACACTGGCGGCAAAGCTCTCTTTCCAGGCGGGATCGCTGGGCAACACCACCTCGGCCGGCCATCCTGGCAGAGCGCTGGCCGGCAGCTGCACGGTGTAGCCGATCGCCTCATACCCCCGGCATCGCCGCTCGAACATCCTGGCCAGCATGGGCACGTTGAGGTCGGCATAATCGTAGACCCGGACCTCGCGCTTGCGATCGTGCAGGCGGTGCAGCCGGCCGGCGTACTGGGCGATGGTCCCCCGCCAGGAGACCGGCAGGGCCAGAAACAGGGTGTCCAGCCGTGCGTCGTCGAACCCCTCGCCCAGGAACCGGCCGGTGGCCACGAGCACCCGGCCCTCGTCCTCGGGCACCGCCGCCATCTGGGTCAAGGCAGCAGACAGCGCCCTCTTGCCCAGCCCGCCAGACAGGACGATGAGGTGCGGGACCTCCGGGGCCAGGCGTTGCGCCAGATCCTTCAGATGCCCGGTCCGCTCGGTCAGCACCACCGGCGACCGGCCCTCGTGAAGGGCAGCGATGACATCGGCGCAGATGAGCCGGTTGCGGGCCTCGTCAGCCATGAGCTCAGCAAAGATCTCCTGGAAGCGACTGCGGGCGTCCTGGGCCCGACCGGCCTCCTCGGACCGGGCGAGGGACAGAACGCCGGTTGGCCGGACCAGAACGGTATGGGTGAACGGACGCGCCAGGGCCTCTTTTTTTGCCGCGACCCGGTAGCGCACCGGGCCGCATTGCATGAAGATGATCGGGTGCTGGCCATCCTTCCGAGCCACGGTGGCGGAAAGACCGGTGACGAACCGGGCCTTGGCGCGCCGGGCCACCAGCTCAAAGCTGCGGGCTGACAGATGGTGGCACTCATCCACCACGAGATGGCCGTAATCGCCGACCCGATCGTCCACCACGCCCTTTCTGACCAGACTCTGGATGAGGGCCACGTCCAGCGCCCCGGTAGGCTTCTTGCGGCCGCCACCGATCCGGCCAATAGCGCCCGGGGGCAGGTCCAGGAAGGTCGCCAGGCGCTCCAGCCACTGTTCGAGGAGCTGCTGGCGATGGACCAGGACCAGGGTGCTCGTCTGGCGCTTGGCAATGAGCCAGGCCGCGACCACCGTCTTGCCGAAAGCGGTGGTCGCGGCCAGTACCCCGGTCTCGTGGGCGGCCATCGCCTCGGCCGCCGCCTGCTGCTCGGGACGCAGCTCCCCGTGGAACGAGACCGCCAGTGCCTGACCCCGCTGCCGCTCGTCATGGATGACGGGCGCGACTCCCAGCTCGGCCAGCAGATCGGCCACATCCCCGAGGCAGCCCCGTGGCAGGCCGAGGTGCTGCGGCAGGTCCTCGGCGCAGCCGATGATGCGGGGCGTGCCGAAGGTCGGCAGCCGCATGGCCTGGGCCTTGTAAAATTCCGGATTCTGGAACGCCGCCAGGCGGAGCAGCCGGTTGCGCAGACCTGGGGCAAGGTCCGCCTTCCGGACATAGATCTGATCCCCCAGCACCAGATCCAGCCGCTCGGGCAGCTCGGCCAGGGATGGCTCCCGCCGCCGGCGCGATGGTGGCGCGGTCCAGGGCGCCTCATCATCGTCCTCCGGCGCCACCAGACGCACCCCGAGCACCCGCCCCCGGGCCTCCGCCTCCCGCACCATCGCCTCCGCCTGCCCCCGCCCGATCCTCGGCCGAGTGGCGAGATAGGCCCACTGGTCGGGAAAGGGAACGAAGGAATCGTCCACAAAGACGCTGTTGCCGCGCTCCCGGCTCTCCTTCTGCAACGGCAGAGCGACCAGACTGCCCCAGCCGCCGTGGGGCAGGGTGTCCTGGCCCGGAACAAAGCGGTCATAGGAATCAAGACCGACATCCGGCCGCCGCTCCATGGTCTCGGTGAGCAGGTATGCCGCCAGTCGCCGCGCCAGGCCCGCCGGCACCGGCTCGTCGAAGAACAGCCACACATGACCGCCACGGCCGGAGCGCGAGCGCTCCAAGGCCGCCGGCAGGTCCAGGCGGCGGCAGGTGTCCATGAAGGCCGCCGTATCCTCCTGCCAGCTTTCCTTGTCGAAATCAGCAGCCAGGAAAAAACAGCTCTCGTCCGCCAGCATCGGATAGACGCCCATGACAAAGGGGCGGCCGGCATCGTCCCGGCCGGACAGGTGCCAGCGGACGACCTCGTCCGTCACCGGCAGGAGTCGCCGGTGCGGACACATGGCGCACTTGACAACCCGCCGGTCACAAAGGCCGTGCACCCATTCGTTGCCGCAGGCTGGCTGGTAGCCGGACTTGCCGGTCTTGCGGCTTTCGAACCGGCGGGCGTAGAGGTCGTCCCGGCCGCGGAACAGGGCGCGGAACAAGGCGATCTTGGCGGCCGGCGGCGAGTGGTTGTGGACGGATTCCCCCGCCAGCCGCGACTCCTGCCCTGGCTTCATGCTCTTCTGTCCGCGCCACCTGCCGGGAATGGCACCAGGAATAAAAAAAAAAGGGGCTCCGGCCGCAGCCTGGAGCCCCCTTCGTTGTCGTGCTGGTAGCGGGGGCAGGATTTGAACCTGCGGCCTTCGGGTTATGAGCCCGACGAGCTACCGGACTGCTCCACCCCGCGTCACGAAACGTATACTACCCGTGCTCCTGGGCCCTGTCAAGGCTGGACGCCAGCGGGGTCGCGGTTTGGTCGCACTTGGCCTGCAGCCGGGCAACAATGCCGGCGGGCAGGCGGGTCAGCTTGCCGGCCCGGTCCACCGCGGCATGCAAGGTGAAGCCCACCGCCAGGAGGCGGCCGTCCTTCTCCCTGGTCAGGCGGTAATGGAAACGACAGGCCACGTCCCGGATCTGGGCCAGGCAGGTGTCGATATGCACCAGATCGTCGTAGGCAGCGGAGGCCTTGTACCGGCAGTAGCATTCCACCACCGGCAGGATGAGACCCTCTGCCTCCAGCTCGGCGGCGGGCACCACCCAGGCGCGCATGAGCTCGGTGCGACCCAGCTCGAAGAAGCGCAGGTAGTTGGCATAGTAGACCACGCCGGCGGTATCCGTGTCGGCATAGAGCACCCGCACCGAGGAGCGGTGGACAGGGCCGGCCAGTTCCACGGATAATCGACTCATGGCCTTCTCCCCAGAAGGCGCTCCATGAAGGCCTCGCCATCGGGGAGCCTCAGGCCGGTGGCAGCGGCCGCCTCTTCGCAGAAGCTGTGCGCCTGGGCCGCCCGGGGGGCGCGGCCGTCGTAGATGACGAAGGGCACGGGATCCGCGACATGGGTGCGCAGGGCCAAGGGTGTGAGGTGGTCCATGAGCACTGCCAGCCGGAAGGGGGGGCCGCCGGCCAGACCCTGCAAAACAGGTCCCACGATGCGGCGGTCGAAATCCTCGATGGCCTGGATCTTGCCGGCGAGATTCCCCTGGTGGCTGGCCTCGTCCGGGGCCTCCACATGCACCAGCACAAAGTCGCCCTCGGCCAGGGCCGCCAGGGCTGCCTGGGCCTTGCCCTCGTAGTTGGTGTCCAGGTAGCCGGTGGCGCCAGGCACCTGGACGACGGTCAGACCGGCATAGACGCCGATGCCTTTGAGCAGGTCCACCGCCGAGATCAACGAGCCGCGCAGGCCATAGCGCTGGGCGAAAGTGGGCAGGCACGGGGCCCGGCCCTGCCCCCACAGCCAGACGCCATTGGCGGGCGGCCGGCCGGCGGCCTCCCGCTCCCGGTTCACGGGATGGGCGGCGAGAAGGGCCCGGGCCCGGGCCATGAAGCTGGCCAGGGCCGGCACCCGGCCATAGGCGGCCAGAAAGGACGAGATGTCCCGGCCGCTGTGGTCGTGGGGCGGCACGGTGGCGAGATCCGCGCCTTCGCCGGTGAGGACCAGGAGGTGCCGGTAGCTGACGCCGGGGTAGAGGGCGAGATCAGGGCTGGCCAACTCCTGGTCCAGGGCGGCGATGAGGGCCCGGGCCTCGGCGGTGCTGATGTGGCCGGCGCTGTAGTCGGCCATGGTCAAGGTCCCGTCCGCGCCGGGTGCCAGGGTGACCAGGTTGAGCCGGAAGGCGATCTGGCCAGGGGCCAGCTGCACGCCCAGGCTGGCAGCCTCCAGGGGGGCGCGGCCGGTGTAGACCTCTTCCGGCCGAAAGCCCAGAACCGACAGGTTGGCCACGTCAGAGCCCGGCGGCAGACCGGCCGGGATGGTGGTGACAAGGCCCAGCTCGCCGTGGCGGGCCAGGTAGTCCATGGCCGGGGTCCGGGCTACGGCCAGCGGGGTGCGGCCTTGAAGCTCGGCCAGGGGCAGATCCCCCATGCCGTCCCCCACCAGGATGATCACCTTCATCCCTGCTCACCCTCCGCCGGGTCGGCAAGAATCCGGATCTTGACCGCCGGCGCGGCGCAGATGGGCAGGGCGTCGATCTCGGCCAGGGCTTTGGCTACCGCCGCCTCGCTGGCCTCATGGGTGCGCATGACCACCGGCACCGCCCCCCGCTGCCGGCGGCCCTTCTGGATCACCGACTCGATGCTGATCCCGTGCCGGGCCAGAATACCGCCAACAGTGGCCAGCACCCCGGGCTGGTCCAGGGCGTCGATGCGGATGTAGTAGCAGCCCTTGATGTCGCCCATGGGGGTGATGCGACGGGGCGCGATCCGCTCCGGCAGATAGGCCAGGGCCGGCACCCGGTTGATGGCGCCATGGCGGATGTTGCGGGCGATATCGACCACATCCGCCGCCACCGCCGAGCCGGTGGCCATCATCCCTGCCCCCAGGCCGGAAAGGAGGATGCTGCCCACCATGTCGCCGATGATGTTGATGGCGTTGTAGGCCCCGTTGATGTTGGCCAAGAGGTGGCCCTCCGGCACCATGGTGGGATGGACGCGGGCCTCCACGTGCTCGCCGTGGTTGTGGCTGATGGCCAGGAGCTTGATCCGACAGCCCAGCTCCCGGGCAAAGGCGATATCGAGGGGGGTGATCCGGGAGATCCCCTCGACGCTGATGGCCTCCAGATCCACCGGCATGCCGTAGGCCATGCTGACCAGGATGGCCAGCTTGTGGGCGGTGTCGATGCCCTCGATGTCGTAGGTGGGATCCGCCTCGGCGTAGCCCCGGGCCTGGGCCTCCCGGAGCACCTCGTCGAAGGGCAGGCCTTCGTCGGTCATCCGGGACAGGATGTAGTTGGCGGTGCCGTTGACAATGCCCATGATGGAGAGGATGCGGTTGGCCACCAGGCCTTCCCGCAGGGCCTTCAGCACCGGGATACCGCCGGCCACCGAGGCCTCGAAGCCGATCTCTCGGCCGGCCCGGGCCGCGGCGGCAAAGATCTCGCTGCCATGGCGGGCCAAGAGCGCCTTGTTGGCTGTGACCACGTGCTTGCCCGCCGCCAGGGCCTGGAGGATGAGGGTACGGGCCGGCTCGATGCCGCCGATGAGCTCCACCACGATATCGAGCTCAGGATCCCGGAGGATCTCGCCGGCATCCCGGCACAAAGGGATGTGCGCCAGATGGACCGGCAGACGCACGGCCCGGAGATCCGCCACCTTGGCGAGCGCAATGGTTAGCCCCACCTTGCGCTCCAGCCGGCCGGCCTGTTCATGGAGCACCTGGGCCAGCCCGCTGCCCACGGTTCCGAAGCCGATCAAGCCCACCTTGATTGTCGTCATGGCCATGTCCTGTCAGGTTCTGGACAGCGGGACGGCCTGGCGGCCAACAGGCCCCAGGCCGGAAGCGGGGCTCAGCTTAACGTCTTTTCCCGCCAAAGTCACCAGGAGCGATGTTCTGACGGCCTCCCCGCCCTGGCGGCGCCCGGCGCACCACGTTGACAACCGTCCCAAAACCATATAAATAGATGCGGTCAACTCCGGCCCCAATTTGGCCGCGGCCAGACCCCATGTCCTCCGTGCCTGTCCCCGCATTCCCCAGCCCGCCGGCCTCTGGTCCGGCTGCTCATGTGTGCTCCCTTGCCGGTCATGCCGCTCCTTCGCTCGCCCAGTCAGCCAGCGAGGAGGGCCCTCGCCGCGGCCAGAGGGGACTGGACCGGCATCCGCCCCCCTAGAGTCTCCCGCCCTGCCGCCAGCTCCCGCCCTCCGGCCGCCTCCGGGGCAGGAGTGGTGGGGGGTCTGCTTTTCGGGTACACTGTCGCGACCCTGGGCCAGGGTCAGTCCATCCCCATTTCCCGGTCAGCACAAGAGGCTTTTCTGTGAACGAGATCAGCATCCTCGACATGGTTATCGACGCCGGTCCGATGGTGAAGCTGGTGATGCTTCTGCTTTTCCTCTTCTCCCTCGGCTCCTGGACCATCATCATCATGAAGCATCGCCTGTATCGTCAGGCCCGCCGGGAGTCGGAGGCCTTTCTCGAGGCCTTCTGGAAGAGCCGCAACCTGGCGGAGGCCCACAAGCATGCCCAGGATCTCACCGGCGCCCCCCTGGCCGACATCTTCCGCACCGGCTACATCGAGCTGCAGAAGATCGGACGCGCCCGCTCGGATCGGGAATCGGCGGAAGAGACCCTGGAAAGCCGGCTCGCTGGCATGGAGAACCTCAAGCGCACCCTCAAGAAGGCGGAGACCCAGCAGCTGGGCCGGCTGGCCAGCTCCCTCTCCTTCCTGGCCACCACCGGCTCCGCCACCCCCTTCATCGGCCTCTTCGGGACGGTGTGGGGCATCATGACCTCGTTTCAGGACATCGGCCAGCGGGGCTCCGCCTCCCTGGCGGTGGTGGCCCCCGGCATCTCCGAAGCCCTGGTGGCCACCGCCGCCGGCCTGGCGGTGGCGATCCCGGCGGTCATCTTCTTCAACTTCTTCAACAACCAGCTGGTGGAGCTGGAGACCGAGATGCAGGGCTTCTCCGCCGACTTCCTCAACCTGGTGGAGCGGGACCTCATCTCCCGGATCTGACCACTGACCGCGAAGCGCAAGCGAGGACAACCGCAATGGGAATGACCATTGGCAATGGCCGGCGTGGCCTGGTGGCCGATATCAACGTCACCCCACTGGTGGACGTCATGCTGGTGCTGCTCATCATCTTCATGGTCACCGCGCCGATGATGACCCAGGGCATGGACGTGGACCTGCCGGAAACCACCGCCAAATCCCTGCCCCAGAAGCCGGAGCCACTGGTGATCACGGTGGACAAGGACGGTCAAATCTTCATCGACCGGATCAAGGTGGCGCCCGGCCTCATGAAGCAGGAGCTGAGCCAGGTGGTGACCCGGGACAAGGATCGGCAGGTGCTTCTGAAGGCAGACAAGACCGTGGCCTACGGCCTGGTGGCCAAGGTGATGGCCGACGCCAAGGAGGCCGGCGTCGACAAGCTGGGCATGGTGACCCTGCCGCAGGAAGAGCGCCCGTAAAGCGATGGCAGACAGCGATCGTCTCTCGCCCTTCGCCATGGGCGGGCTCGAGCCATCATCCTGGAAGACGCCCCTGGCCCTGGCCGTGGCCCTGCACCTGGTGGCCAGCCTGGCGGCCCTCTACCTGCCGGATCTCCTCCGGCGCCCCCGGGAGATGCCGGAGGTCTACAGCGTCAGCCTCTTCTCGGCCGCCGAGGTGGGGCCGCCGGCCACCGCCCCGACCCCCCGGCCGAAGGCGGCGGCACCGGCACCGGCACCGGCGCCCAAGCCGGAGCCGAAGATTGAGCCTCCCAAGCCGCCGGAGGTCACGGTGCCCGAGCCGGAGCCGCCGC
>JBFMBH010000084.1 GCA_040755095.1 Thermodesulfobacteriota bacterium | reverse complement strand
CTGGGACCACAACCGTGACCTCGTGTACCAGAGAGCCAGCACCCTGCTCAATGACCTGGAAGCAGCGAAGTACATCTGGGGGATTGGCTACCACTGGTATGAGACCTGGACGGGCAGTGGCATGCTGTTTGAGAACCTGAAAAGGGTCAAAGAAGCATTCCCGTCTACCCACCTCATTTTCACGGAGGGCTGCGTAGAGAAGTTTGATTTCAACAGAAGGCATGATTGGGATTTGGGCGAGCGTTACGGATATTCGATGGTGAACGACTTCAACGCAGGCACGGCAGCCTGGACCGACTGGAACGTGATTCTGGATGAGAACGGCGGGCCGAACCATGCCGGTAACTTCTGCTTCGCGCCAGTTATTGCGGATACCCGAAGCGGCGAGGTGCATTACACCAACATCTACTACTACCTCGGCCACTTTTCTAAGTTTGTGCAGCCAAACGCGAAACGCATCGTCAGCTCTTCAAGCCGTGATGCCCTGCAATCGGTGGCCTTTGTCAACCAGGATGACACCACGGCGGTAGTGGTGCTGAACACGACCAACGATGCAATCAATTACAAGCTGTGGTTGAATGGAAAAGCTGCTGACGCGAAAAGCCTTCCGCACTCGATTGCAACGTTGGTTTTCTGACATGATCAAGGCCAAGGAGGGCGGGGCGGAGCTGGGCTACAGCCGGTGGCTGACCTGGCTTTCGATGGCCTCCACCAGGGGGTAGGCGGGGTGGTCGGCGGGGATGAGGTCCTTGAGCTGCTCGACGTTGAAGGCGACGTTGGCCAGTGCCTGCATCTGCTGGACGATCACCTGCTCCCAGGACTTGAGGGCCGCGAAAATGTCGTCGATCCGGCGGTCCAGGGTGCGCAGATGGCGGGTCTTCGCCTCGCCATTGGCGGTATCACCCTGCGCCAGGATCTCCAGGACCGAGTCGTGGAGCACGGTGTACATGGCGATCATCTTCTCCGGGTCCAGGAAGTTCTGGTATTCCAGGGCCCGGGCTACCCTGGCCTTGAGGTCGGCCACCGAGATGGGCTTGCAGGCGAAATCGAAGGCCCCCAGCCGCATGGCCTCGATGGCCGCCTCCAGGGAGACGTCGCCGGTGATCAGAATCACCGCCGTGGCAGGGCTGGTGCTGCGGATGTAGCGCAGAAGGTCCATGCCGCCGCTGCCGGTGCCGCTGGTGCCGGGCAGGTTCTTGTCGCTGACCACGAGGTCGAAGGGGTTGGCCCCCATGAGGGTCACGGCGGTCTGCACATCCGCGGCCGCCTCCACCTCCAGGTCCTGGTCGGCCAGGGCCTCGGACATGAAGGTCAGAAACTCCGGGTTGTCGTCCACCACCAGGACACGCTTGCTCATGACAGGCTCCTCGTCTCCCCGGGCGGGAGGCGGGGGGGGGCGTCCAGCAGGGGCAAAAGCTCCTGGGGGCTGGCCACCAGGGCCCGGGCGCCGCTTTCTTCCAGCTCGGCCCGGCTGCGGAAGCCCCACAGGGCACCCACGCCATACATGCCGGCGGCCCGGGCCGTTTCCATGTCGATGGCCGTGTCCCCCAGATAGAGGAAGGCCGCCGGCGGCAGGCCCAGGCGGGAGGCGATCGCCAGGGCGCCGGCCGGATGGGGCTTGCGGGGGCGCCCGAGCTCTTCCCCCAGGACCTGGGCAAAAGGGATGTCGCCAAAGAACTGGCCCACGCACAAGCGGGTGAAGTCCTGGGGCTTGTTGGACAGCACAGCCAGGGCCAAGCCCCTGCCGGCCAGGGCCGCGAGCAGCTCCGGGATGCCGTCGTACGGCCGGGTGGTCACCCGCCAATGGCGGCCGTAGTCCTCAACGAACGAGGCCAGGACCTCCTGGGCCAAGGTGCCGCCTCGGGCGGCTGCTGGCAGAGCCCGCTGCACCAGGGTGGCGGCCCCCTCGCCCACAAAGAAGCGGTAGGCATCCAGGGGATGGACGGGAAGCCCCCGGGCCGCCAGCGCCCGGTTCACGGCCGCGGCCAGATCAGCCAGGGTGTCCAGCAGGGTGCCGTCCAGATCGAAGATCACTGCCCGCATCGCTATTCGCTGCCTCCGGCCACCCCGGGCGCCGGCCGGCTCAACACCGCCCGCACCGCCCGCAGGAGCTCCACGACACTGAACGGCTTCTTGAGGAACGGCAGCCCCAGCCTTTCGATGAGCGCGGTCTGGGAGCGCTGATCCGCGTAGCCGCTGTTCATGAGGATCTTCACCCCCGGCCGCTCGCTGGCCAGGTAGTCCCGCAGGACCAGGCCGCTGCCATCCGGCAGCACCACATCGATGAGCACCAGGTCGAACTCGCCACCGGCGGCCTGGAAGCGATCCAGGGCGTCGCGGACCGCGACAGCCTCCTCCACCTGGTAGCCGTTGGCCCGCAGGGCCTCGGCGCCGAACTGCCGTACCATCGTCTCGTCCTCCACCAGGAGCAGCCGCTCGCCGTGGCCCTTGAGGTCCGGCAGGATGAACCGCTCCTCGCGGGCCGCCGGGCCAAGCGGCTCGTGGGCCGGGAGAAAGACCGTGAACACGGTGCCCTCCTGGGGCAGGCTTTCCACCTCGATCCAGCCCTCGTGGCCCTCGACGATGCCGTAGACCACGGCCAGGCCCAGTCCGGTGCCGTCGCCGATGCCCTTGGTGGTGAAGAAGGGCTCGAAGATGTGGGCTATGGTCTCGGGATCCATGCCGATGCCGGTATCCCGGACCTCCAGGGTGACAAAGGAGCCTGGACGTGCCTTGGGCAGGCGCGCTGCCTGCAGCCGATCCACCGCGACGTTGGCGGTGCGCAGGCTCAGGTGGCCCCCCCGGGGCATGGCATCCCGGGCATTCACCGCCAGGTTCATGAGGATCTGCTCGATCTGGCCGGCATCGGCCAGGATATGTGGCCGCTCGGCATCGCACCGGGTCGCAAGCTCGATGTCCTCGCCGATGAGCCGCCGCAGCATGCCGCTGACCCCTTCCACCAGGAGGTTCAGGTCGCAGACCGCCTTGCTGGTGGCCTGTTTGCGGCTGAAGGCCAGCAGGCGGCGGGTGAGGGCGGCGCCCCGCTCGCCGGCGGTGCGGATGCTCACCACCTCCTGGCGCAAGGGATCGCCGGCCGGCAGCCGGTGCAGCAGCAGGCCGGAATAGCCGATGATGGCGGTGAGGATGTTGTTGAAGTCGTGGGCCACGCCGCCGGCCAGGGTGCCGATGGCCTCCATCTTCTGGGCTTGCAGGAGCTGGGCCTGGATGTGCTCCTTGTCCCTTTCCGCCTCGTGGCGGGCGCTCATGTCCCGGTAGATGCTCTGGATGATCCTTCTGCCGGCCACCTCGGTGACCGAGGCGCTGACATCCACCGGGATCATCCGTCCTTCCTTGACGATCATCGCCAGGCTCTGGGCCTCGGCGCGGCCGGTGGCCACGGCCCGGCGGCACAGGCCGTCGAAGGCCGGGCGCACCGGTGGCGGGTGGAGCTGGCGCTGGGGCTGCCCCACCAGGAGGGCCGGCGACAAGCCGATGAGCTCGGCCGCCTTGCGGTTGATGTCCATGATGACGCCGGTTTCGGCATCGGTCATGAAGATGGCGTCGCTGGCCGTGGCCATGAGGATGCGGTATTTCTCCTCCGATTCCCGGAGGGCCTGCAGGTGGACGGCGTTCCGCAGGGCCACCGCCGCCTGGTTGGCGATGGTCTGGTAGAGGGCCACCTCCTCGGCCGTGAACTGCCGGGCCCTCCGGGTGTAGCCGGCGAGGATCCCCACGACCTCGGATTCCACCAGCATCGGGGAGGCGAGGCCCGCTTCCATCCCCAGGTCAGTCAGGGCTACCGGCAGCGGCTGCAGCCGGCCGGCCGCGAGACTGGCGCTCACCACCGGCCGGCGGCTGGCAACGGCATGGGCCGGCAGCCCCGACAGGGTGAGGGCCGCGGCCTCCTGGGGGTCCATGCCAGCCACCGCCGTCAGCTCCAGGTCGGCGCCCGAGCTCCGCCTTATGCTCACCGTGGTGCCGTCCAGGTTGAGGAGATCCCGGGCCAGGATGGCGATGCGCTGGCACAGGGCTGCCGGCTCGGCGCCGGCCGTGATCTCGGTGGAGATGATGAGGAGCTTTTCCAGATGGTCGCTGCGGCGGTGGGCCTCTTCATCCGCCCGCCGGTGCGCCGCGGCATTGGCCATCACCTCGGCCACTACCCGCAGGAAGCGGGCCTCTTCCTCCGAGAAGGCATGACTGTCCTGGATAAAATCCAGCTGGAACAGGCCCACCAGCTGGCCGCGGTAGCCCAGGGGCAGGACAATGGCCGAGCGGATGCCGGCCCGCGCAAAGGCCTGCCGCTCGGCGGCGGCCTCGGCGGGCAGCTTGTCCGGATCGGTCACCGTCACCATCTGCTCCTGGTGCAGCTGGGCAAAGAGCCAGGGCAGGGCGCCGGCAGAGGGCACCTCGGGCAAGGCCCCGGCCAGGTCGGCCAGCTCCGGCCGTTGCCAGACCAAAGAGCTGGCCACCCAGGTGCTGTAGCCAGGCAGGAGCACGATCTGGGCCCGGTCGGCGCCCAGGACCCGGCCCAGGGTCTCCAGGGAATCCTCGACCGCGATCTCGAACTCGCCGGGGCGCAGGTTGAGGAAGCGGCTGGACAGGGAGCTCAGGAGCTTCTCCGCCTCCACGGCCCGGCGCAGGGCGTCCTCCATGCGGCGGCGGGCGGTGACGTCCCGGACCGTCTTGATGCCGGCCACCACCGAGCCGTCGCCGGCCTTGAGCGGCGAGGTGGTGATCTCCAGAAGGCGGGGGGCCAAGTCCCCTTGCACCTCCTGCTCCAGGGAATGGCTGCCGCCATCGGCAAAGGTGGCAACCAGGGGACAGTTGTCACAGACCGTCTGGCGGCCGAAGCGGGCCTGATGGCAGATCTCTCCCGCGTGGGCGCCCGCCAGGGCACGGTGGGCCTGGTTCTGGTAGACGATGGTGAAGCCCCGGTCCAGGATCGCCACCCCCTCGCCGATGGCATCGACCATGGCGCCCAGGGTGGTCTGTTCCGAGACCGCAGCCGCCAGGGCGCTTTCCAGGTCGGCCACCCGCTCCTGGGCCCGGGCCAGCTCTGCTTCCAGGTGGGCAAGACGCGCCGCAGGCTCCTCGCTGGCGGGGGGGCGGCTCGGGGCAGGGACTGCGGGAGGCGAGGGTGCCAAGGCCTTGTCCTAGCTGGGACTTTTGGCGTACAGATGCCGTAACTTCAAGATGTTATCGTACCACGTCCCTTTGGCCTTGCACCAGGGGGAAGTTTTGGCGGCAGCGGCCGGCGGGCGCCGGCACAGGGGATGGCGCGCCGGATGGCGGGAGACGGCAGGGGAAAAGACAGGGGCGGTGCGCGGCAGTCGGGGGCCGGAGGATGGGGTCTATCCCGGCGGCGCGCCGGAGCCGGTGGCCCTCCTGGCGGCACCGCCATCGAGGAGGGTCAACAGACCGTCCACCATGGCGTCCAGCGCCGTGGCCTGCTCCTTGAGCTGGGAGGCGGTCTGGTTGAGGACTTCCGTTTCGGCGGCCAGCCCTTGCACGGTCTTTTCCTGCTGGCCAATGCCGCTCGTGACCTGGCCGATGTCCTTGGCCTGCTCCTGGGACGCGGTGGCGATATCCTCGACCAGGGCAGCCAGGCGGGTAAACGTCTGCTGCACGCCGGCAAAGGTCTCGCCGGTGCCGCCAGCCAAGGCCACCCCGTTTTGCACCAGACCGGTCGTCTCCTCCAAGAGCTCCTCCGCCGTCCGGGCAGCTTCGGCCGCCCGGGCTGCCAGTTGGCGCACCTCGGTGGCGACCACGGCGAAGCCGGCCCCGGCCTCGCCGGCCCGCGCCGCTTCCACGGCGGCATTCAGGGCGAGCAGGTTGGTCTGGAAGCTGATGGCGTCGATGGTCCGGGTGATCTTGGAGGTTTCCGTATTGGCCTGGGCGATCCGGGCCATGCTTTCGATCAGCGAGGTCATGGACCGGTTGGCGTCCTCAACGACTCCCCGGGCATCCTTCACGAGGGTGTCCATCTGTCCCGCGCTCTCCGCATTCTGCTGCGTGGTCGCGGACATCTCCTCCAGGGAGGCGGCTGACTGTTCCAGTGCAGCCGCCTCTTCGCTGGCGGCCGCCGACAGGTCACAGCTGCCTTGGGACAGGTATTCGGCGCTGGTGGTCAGGTCATCGGCGCTCTGCCGCAGCCGGCCGATGGTCAGCAACAGCGGCGCCACCACCCACCGGCGCACGAAAAGATAGAGAACCAGGCAGGTGAGTGCCAGCGCCAGCACCACGGCGGCGGCCATGCCCAGGTTGAGCCGCCGGTTGTGGTCCCCGGCCACGCCGGATATGCTCCCGGTCAGCTGGGCCAGCGATGCCCGGCTGTTTTCGGCGATGGCTTCCTCCAGATGCCGATTCTTTTCGTTCACCCCGGCAAAGATGGCCTTGACCCCTTTCTCCACCTCTTTCAGGGCGGCCATTTCGTCCAGGCTGATCTGCAGCTCCACTGCCAGGACGCTGAAGGGCCCCTTCTTCTGGGCCTCGTAGATCTTGCCGCCGGTATCGATCCGGGCGCCGTAGGTCCGCCGGTCGCTGGCCTTCGGATTCTCGCTGGTGGTGACCTGGATCCACTTGACCGCAGGGCTGGAGGCCAGAAGCTCCCCGGCGGCGGCGTCTATGCCGTCGAAGTCAAAGAGCTCCACCATGGGAAAGACACGGTTGGCAAAGGCCAGGGTCAGGGTCTGGTAGGATTCGTCGTAGAGCCCCTTGACGAGTCTTTGCGTCGTGTCCTCGGCACGGGCAAGGTCGGTGGCGATCTCGGCGAAGCCCTCGCGCAGGAAGGCCGTTGTCTCGCCCTGGTCCGCCTCCATGGTGCGGGTGATGGCAGCCAGCATCTCGCCGTTGGCCTTGCGGACGTGGTGGCTGATGCCGCCGGCCATGGCCAAAAGTGACAAGCCGACGATGGCCCCGCCCCCTACCATGATGGTGTGTGTCAGCCGCATGGAGTCACCTGCGCGAAACAACGTGCAGAGCCGCTTCCGCCTTGCGCCAGGCAGGAGCGGCCCTGCGGATCGGGAGCCGTGGTCTACCAGCTGTACGTCTTGGGGTCAATGTTCCCCTTGCGCATGAGCTCAAGGGAGAACTCCAGGCTCGCGGCATCGAAGGGGGCCATCTGGGGAGCGCCGAAGGCCTCCGTGCTGGCGAGGGCGGCATCGGCCAGCTTCTTGGCCAGGTCCGCGGGTACGGCCTTGGAGGCGGTGAGCACGTTGTCCGGGTTCTTCACGAGGGAGATTCCCGGAACCTCGTAGACCGCCAGCTCGGGAAACTTGTCCTTGTTGCCCTCCCACCACCAGTTCTTGACCATCGCTGCCTTGGCCTTGCCGGCCTTCACCGCGTTGCACGCTGCACCGTGGCTGGGCACCCCCACCGCCGCCTTGCCACCGGTGGCTGCCTTGGCGCAGGACTCCCCGGAGGAGGCGCCCAGGGCGTAGGCGATCTGCTCCGGAGCCCCGGCCAGGATGGCGGCCGGATCCTCCCCCTTGGGATAGACCATGATGCCGGCGTAGAGCTCCTTGCCGTTGACCGCCTGGGCCAGAGGGGTGCCGAGCCCCCTGTCCTTGATGATCGCCTGCACAAAGGAGCCCACGTAGACCAGGTTCTGGTCGCCCGAGGCAAAGGCCTCCAGAATCTCGGGATAGCTCTTGGCAATCCGCGGCTGCACCGGGACGCCGGATTTCGCGGCCAGGGCATCGGCAATGGCCTTGGCCTGGGGCGCCTTCTCCTTCCAGTCCGGCGGGAACCAGACGTTTGCCGCCGCGGCCACACTTGGCAGGGCACAAAGACTGGCAACAACGGCATACAGGGCCAGGACCAGGGTCGTCATACGCCTCATCGGTCGAACCTCCTTGGCTTGGTGGGTGGGGAAGGGCCGGTGGTCACCGAAGAGCGCTGCCAACCACCCGGGAAGGCGGACAATGCGCGGGGATCGAGACACCGCCCTGCATAAGAACTCATTCTAGGGAAGCGGCCACCGAGAAGACAAGAGAAGTTTCCTGGCGACCACATCGGCGATGCGCCATCCCGGCTGGAGCCCTGGCCAGAGCCGGTCGCGGCCTTGACGCCACCGGGGGGCCGGACGCATAATGCGGCCTTGCGGCTGCGGCATCCGCCGCCGACCGGCAACCCTACGGAGGCTTCTCGTCATGTGCTTGGCCATCCCGGCCCGGGTGGTGGAGATTTGCGACCTTTCCGCCCTGGTGGACGTGCAGGGCGCGCGCCGCCAGGCGAATCTCATGCTGCTGCCGGAGCCGGTGGCGGTGGGGGAGTTTGTGCTGGTGCACGCCGGCTTCGCCATCCAGAAGCTCGACCGCCAGGAAGGGGAAGAGACCCTGCGGCTCTTCCACGAGGTGATGGGCCGGATGCAAGAGGGGGAGATCTGACGGGGGGAACAACGAATATCGAATATCGAGCAAGGAATATCCAACCGCAGAAGGGACCGGCAGAACTGATCCGAAACGTCAACTGCCTGTCCCTTCTGCCTTCGAAATTCCTTGTTGGACATTTTGCGGTTCGCCTTTCACGGTGAGGGCCATGCACGAGCTGTCCATCGCCCTGTCCATTCTGGAAACCGTGGGCCGGATCTGCCGGGAAGAGGGGCATGGGGCCGTGGAGGCGGTGCGGGTGCGGGTGGGCAAGGCCGCCGGCGTCCATCCCGAGGCCCTGGCCTTTGCCTTCGAGGTGGCCCGGACAGACACCGTGGCCCGGGCGGCGAGCCTCATCATCGACGAGGTGCCGGTGACCGGCCGCTGCCGGGCTTGCGGTCAGGAGATCGAGGCGGACGACGTGCTGGCGCTCCAGTGCCCGGCCTGCGGGGCCTTTTCGTACGATCTTCTCAGCGGCCGCGAGCTGGAGCTGGTCGACATGGAGGTGGTGGCATGAAGGTCAAGGTGGTGGCCAACATCCTGGAGGCCAACGACCGCCTGGCCGCCGAGAACCGGGAGCGGTTCCGGCAGGCGGGGGTCTTTGTGGTCAACCTCATGGGCGCACCGGGCGCCGGCAAGACCACGCTCCTGGTGGAGACCATCCGGAGGCTGGCCGGCCAGCGCCGCATCGGGGTCATCGAGGGGGATATCGCCGGCACCCACGATGCCGAGCGGATCGATGCCCTGGGGGTGCCGGTGGTCCAGATCAACACCGGCGGCGCCTGCCACCTGGACGCCAACATGATCCGCACCGTGCTGCCGGAGCTGCCCCTTCCCGGGCTGGATCTGCTTTTCATCGAAAACGTCGGCAACCTGGTCTGCCCGGCGGAGTTCCAGGTGGGGGAAGACATGAAGGCCATGGTCCTGTCCCTCACCGAGGGCGATGACAAGCCCTTGAAGTACCCTTTGATGTTCCGGGAATCGGCGGCCCTGGTGGTGAACAAGCTCGACATCGCGCCCTATGTGGACGCCGATCCCGAGAAGATCCGCCGGGATGCGAAAAGCCTCAACCCCAACCTGGCGATCTTTCCGGTCTCCTGCCGGACCGGCGAGGGCCTGGCGGACTGGGTGCATTGGCTCGCCGCGCGGCGATAACCGTCGCTGGCATCGTCCAGGGGGTGGGCTTTCGGCCCTTCCTCTTCCAGCTGGCCCGGGAGCTGGGCCTTTCCGGCCTGGTCGCCAACACCCCGGCCGGGGTGCGCATCGAGGTGGAAGGCGAGGCGGTGGACGCCTTCCTGACCCGGCTTGCCAGCGAGGCGCCGCCCCTGGCCCGCATCCTCGCCCTGACCTGCCGGGAGCTGCCCCTTGCCGGCGACACCGGCTTTCGCATCCTGGAAAGCGACCAGGATGAGCCCTCCCCGGTGGTCGCCCACGTGCCCCCGGATGCGGGCCTGTGCGCCGATTGCCGCCGCGAGCTCTACGACCCTGCCGACCGCCGCTACCTCTACCCTTTCATCAACTGCACCAACTGCGGCCCCCGCTACACGATCACCCGCGCCACCCCCTACGACCGGGCCAACACCACCATGGCCGCCTTTGCCATGTGCGCGGCCTGCGAGGCGGAGTACCGCAACCCGGCTGACCGGCGCTTCCACGCCCAGCCCAACGCCTGCCCGGCCTGCGGCCCGCAGCTCACCTTCCAGCCGGTGACCGGCGGCCTGGTCGGTGCGCCGGCAGCGCCAGCCCTGGCCAGGGCATTGGATCTCCTGGCGGCTGGCGGCATCCTGGGCCTCAAAGGCCTGGGCGGCTTCCATCTGGCCGCCGACGCCACCAACCCCGAGGCGGTGGCCCGCCTGCGCAGCCGGCGGCGGCGGAGCAACAAGCCCTTTGCGATCATGGTCGCCGGCCTCCGGCAGGCCGGCGCCTACGGCCATCTTTCCCCGGCGGCGGCCGACCTGCTGGCCAGCCACCGGCGGCCCATCGTCCTGGTCGAGCGGCGGCCGGTGGCAGCCGGCCTGCCGGCCTTGGCCCCCGGCGTTGCCCCCGGCAACCGCTACCTGGGCATCATGCTGCCCTACACCCCAGTGCACGATCTTCTCTTCCACGATCCGGGAGCCGCGGCGCCGCGCTTTGCCGCCCTGGTCATGACCTCCGGCAACCCGGCCGAGGAGCCCATCGTCCGGGACAACGACGAGGCGGTCGAGCGCCTGGCCCCGCTCGTGGACGGCCTTCTCACCCACGACCGTCCGATCTTCATGCGGGTGGACGACTCGGTCCTCCTGGATCCGGGGGCAGGGGGGCCGGCCTTCATCCGCCGGGCCCGGGGCTGGGCGCCGGAGCCCCTGGTCCTGGCAGGGGATGGCCCTGCGGTCCTGGCGGTGGGGGCGGATCTCAAGAGCACCTTCACCCTCACCCAAGGGGCGGCGGCCATCGTCAGCCAGCACCTGGGCGACATGGGGAGCCTCGCCACCTGGCGCTTCTTCGAGGAGACCCTGGCCAACCTGCGCTCAGCCTACCGGGTGGATCCGGAGGCCGTGGCCGCAGACCTCCATCCCGGCTACCGGTCCAGCGCCTGGGCCAGCACCTGGGCCAAAGGGCATGGGCGCACCCTCCACACCTTCCAGCACCACTGGGCCCATATCGCTTCTGTTCTGGCGGAGCACGGGGAGGCGGGGCCGGTGATCGGCATCGCCCTGGACGGCACCGGCTATGGCCCCGACGGCACGGTCTGGGGCGGCGAGATCCTTCTGGCCTCGCTGGCGCGGTGCCAGCGGCTGGCCCATTTCCGGCCCCTGCCCCTGCCGGGCGGCGAGCAGGCGATCCGGCAGCCCTGGCGGGTGGCGGCCAGCCTCCTCTGGCAGGCCGCGGGTGATGAGGCCTGGGATCTGCTGGCCCGTCTGGGCTTCTGCCGCCGCCACGGCGAGGAGACCCTGCGGGCGCTGGCCCGGGTGGCCGCCGACCGCCAGCTCTCCCCCCTGTCCTCCGGCGCCGGCCGCCTCTTCGAAGGGGTGGCCTCCCTTCTGGATCTGTGCCAGGTCAACACCTTCGAGGCCGAGGCGGCCATGGCCCTGGAGGCGGTGGCCGAGGCGGCAGGCGAGCCCTATCCCTTTGTTCTGGTGCCAGGCCCACCGGTGGTGGTCGATTTCGCCTCGACGGTCCTGAGCCTGGTGGCCGACCGTTTGGCCGGGGTGCCGGTGGCCGCCATCGCCGGCCGCTTCCACGGGACGGTGGCGCAGGCGGTGGTGGAGCTGGCCACCACTGCCGGCCGGCAGCAAGGCTGCGCCACGGCAGCCCTGTCCGGTGGCGTCTTCCAGAACCGGCTGATCCGGAACAGCATCCGCGCCGGCCTCACCGCCGCCGGCTTCAAGGTGCTGGCGAACGAGAAGCTGCCGGCCAACGACGCCTGCATCTCCCTGGGCCAGGCCTGGCTCTTGCGGGAGCGCTTGCGGAGAAAGGGGGTTGCCGGAGCGGTCTGACCAGGGTGGCGGGCCAGCCCGGAGGCTCGGAGACCAGGCGGTCGGTGGGCCGGGGCAGGGCTACCGGATCGGCAGCGGCCGCTTCCGGAGGGAGTCTTCCTGGACAACGACGAATTGCCCCAGCAGGGCTTCCGCCTCCCGGAGCAGCTCGACGACGATCTCCCCAGGGGTCTCAGGACGATAGGCCCTCAGACGCAGGTACAGAAGGGATGGTGGGGCAGGAAGGTTCCTGACAAAGAGCAGCTCGCCGTAATCCCGGTCCAGGGTGATCACCCACCGGTCTTCGGCAGCAGCAGCCAGGATCTCCCGGTCTGACAGGCCACTACCGGTTTCCGCGATGGCCCGCACATCGTAGCCGGCCTGGCGTAGCACCTGCACCGGCGGCATCGGGATGTTTTCGTTGGCCAGCAGGAGGGGCTTCACGCCGCCTTTCCCCGGCTGACATAATCCTCCTCCCGCAGCATCTCGGCGGTGAAGACGAACACTGCCCTCAGGGCCTCAGCCGTCAGGTTGGGGTACGAACGAAAGAGGTCCTGCTCCGACCAGCCGTCGGCAAGCCGGTCGAGAATGAGCTCCACCGACAGCCGGGTACCCTTGATAACCGGCTTGCCGGCAAGCACCTCAGGATCGGCAACGATGTAGTCCTTCCAATTCATAATCACCTCCAGCATCAATCCCATGGCAAGAGGGCACCTGGTCAGTCTCGGCGTATTGTACGGCGGTGCCGGGGGGCGTCAACATCTCCTTGGCCAAGCCCCTGCCTGCTCGTTTGCGAAGCGAAGATCTCGGTCTATAATGATCCTCCGCTCCTGATCGGACTCTCGCCCCGCGGGGCCGCACGGCGGGTTGCGGATGGTGCTCCCCTTCATGCCCGGTGACACGGAGGGGGGCTGCTGCGGCCCAACCACCGGCGTTCCTGCCCCCGGCGTCATCCCGGCAGGACTTCGCCGGCGCTGGCATGGGGGCGAGCGATGGGCACCAGGCAAAGGGGCCGAGCGCCACGGAAGAACGGAATGGGGGCCAGCATGAACGGAATCGCCGCCGCCATCGGCGACCTGGTCCAGAAGATCGGCCGGCCGGTGCGGCTGATGGAGGTGTGCGGCACCCATACCGTGGCCATCTTCCGCCACGGCATCCGGGATCTGCTCCCTGCCGGCGTGAGCCTCCTGTCCGGACCGGGCTGCCCGGTCTGCGTCACGGCCATCGCCGATGTCGACCGGGCGGTCGCCCTGGCCCGGCAGCCGGGGGTGCTCCTCGCCACCTTCGGCGACCTGCTGCGGGTGCCGGGCAGCGCCATGTCCCTGGCCGAGGCCCGGGCCGGCGGCGCCCAGGTGGCCGTCGTCTACTCGCCGCTCGATGCCCTGGAGCTGGCCGCTGCCAACCCCGGCCACCAGGTGGTCTTTTTCGCCACCGGCTTCGAGACCACCTCGCCCCTTATCGCCGCCACCCTTCTGACCGCCCAGGAGCGGGCCACCGGCAATTTTTCCATCCTCTCGGTGCACAAGCTGGTGCCGCCGGCCCTCCGGGCGCTGGTCGCCACCCCGGAGCTGGCGGTGGACGGCTTCCTCTTGCCTGGCCATGTCAGCGCGATCATCGGGGTGGATCCCTACCGGTTCATCGCGGCCGAGGGCGGCCGGCCGGCGGTGGTCACCGGGTTTGCCGCCGCCGACATTCTGGAAGGGATCTGGCTCCTCCTGCGGCAGCTGGCGGCCGGTGCGGCCCGGGTGGAGAACCAGTACCAGCGGGTGGTGCGGCCGGAGGGCAACCCCCGGGCACTGGCCCTGCTGGATGCCTTCTTCGAGCCGGCCGATGCCGTCTGGCGGGGCCTGGGCACGATTCCGGCCAGCGGCCTGACCTTGAAGCCCGCGTATGCCGAGCTTGATGCCAGCCGCCGTCTGCCGGTGGCGGTGCCGGCCGCCCGGGAGCCGGCTGGCTGCGATTGCGGCGCCATCCTGCGGGGCCTGAAGACCCCGCCCGACTGCCGCCTCTTCGGCCGGGCCTGCACCCCGGAGCGGCCGGTAGGCGCCTGCATGGTCTCCAGCGAAGGCAGCTGCGCCGCGTACCACCGCTATGGCCAGCGACCGGCGCCCCCGGTAGGACCGGCGGCATGAGCGAGCGCATCCTCCTGGGCCACGGCAGCGGCGGCCGGCTCATGCACCGGCTCATTGGCGAGCTGTTTGCCAGGGCCTTTGCCATGGACGAGCTGGGGGATGCCGCCCGGCTGCCGGCCATTGCCGGTGGCCTGGCCTTCACCACCGATTCCTACGTGGTCTCGCCCCGTTTCTTCCCCGGCGGCAACATCGGCGAGCTGGCGGTCTTCGGCACGGTCAACGATCTGGCGGTGGCCGGGGCCCAGCCCCTCTTCCTTTCCGCCGGCTTCATCATCGAAGAAGGGCTGCCCCTGGCCGAGCTGACCGCGGTGGTGGAGGCCATGGCTGCCGCAGCCCGCCGCGCCGGGGTGCGGATCGTGACCGGTGACACCAAGGTGGTGGCGAAAGGCCAGGCCGACGGCCTGTTCATCAACACCGCCGGCGTCGGTCGCCTGCTGGCCGGGCTTACTATCGACCCGGCCCGGATCCGGCCCGGCGACCAGGTGCTGGTGAGCGGTCCCATCGCCAGCCACGGCATGGCCATCATGGCCCGGCGGCACGGCATCGCCCAGGAGCCGCCCCTGTTGAGTGATACCCGGCCCCTCCATGCCCTGGTGGCAGCCCTGGCCGAGCTGGGGCCGGCGGTTCGCTTCCTGCGCGATCCCACCCGGGGGGGCCTCGCCACCACCCTCAAGGAGGCAGCGATGGCTTCCGGCTGCGCCATCCGCCTGGAGGAGGGCGCGCTGCCGGTCCTGCCCGCGGCCCAGGGGGTGGCGGAGCTCCTGGGCATCGACCCCTTGTACGCGGCCAACGAGGGAATCCTGGTCGCAGTGGTGGCAGCCGAGGCCGGCGAGCGGGCCCTGGCCGTCATGGCCGGCCGGGAGGATGCACCCGCCCCGGGCCGGATCGGCGAGGTGCTGGCCGCACCCGCCGGCATGGTGCTCCTGGCCACCGCCATCGGCGGCAGCCGCATCGTCGACATGCTGCCCGGCGAAGAGCTGCCCCGGATCTGCTGATTCCCTGTGGAGAAAAGGATCCCATGAGCGAGCCTGGGACGATCGGCCCGGCGGGGGCGCCGGCCAGCCGCTTTCCGGTGGATGCCGCCCTCTTCGCCTGGATGCAGGAGATCCGCCGCACCATCCACCGGCAGCCGGAGCTGGCCTTTCAGGAATTTGCCACCGCCCGGCTCATCGCCAGCCGTCTGGCCGAGCTGGGGATTCCCCACCGGACCGGCGTGGGGGGCACCGGCGTGGTGGCCGAGCTGGGGGCGCCGAGCGCCGGCATCACGGTAGCCCTGCGGGCCGACATGGACGCCCTGCCAGTGGAGGAGAAGACCGGCCTGCCTTTCGCCTCCCAGCGACCTGGCATCATGCACGCCTGCGGCCACGATGGCCATGTGGCCATGCTGCTGGGCGCGGCAGCCCTTCTGGCGCGCCGTCCTTTGCCCGGCCGGGTGCGGTTTCTCTTCCAGCCGGCGGAGGAGGGGGATGGCGGGGCCCAGGCCCTGATCAGCGCCGGCGCCCTGGCTGGGGTGCGGGCCATCTTCGGCGGCCACATCGACCGCCATTTCCAGGTGGGGGAGATCGCCGCCGAGCCGGGTCTCATCTGCGCCCATACCGACACCTTCCGGATCGACATCAAGGGCAGGGGAGGGCACGCGGCCCGGCCCCACGAGACCGTGGACTCCATCGTGGTGGCCAGTCTTCTGGTGATGAGCATCCAGACCCTGGTCTCCCGGGAGGTGAACCCGGCCTACCCCACGGTGGTGACCGTGGGACGGATCGAGGGTGGCACCGCCCACAACGTCATTGCCGAGACCGCGATCCTGGAGGGTACGGTGCGCACCACCCGGCCGGAGACCCGGGAGCACGTGCTGTCCGGTCTCGAGCGCATGGTCAAGGCGGTGAGCCAGCTGCACGGTGCCACCGCGGCCTGCCGGATCACCGCCGGCTACCCGCCGGTGATCAACGATGCAGCCGCCGCTGCTCTGTCCCGGGAGGCGGCGACCCGGGTGGTGGGCGCGGCCGGTGTCCGCAGCCAGCCCCATCCCAGCATGGGCGGCGAGGACTTCGCCTTCTATCTGGACAGCGTTCCCGGCTGCTTCGTGCGCTTCGGCGCCCGCCGCCAGGATCTGGGCGAGGTGCCGGCCCACAGCCCCCGCTTCGACTTCGACGAGGGGGTGCTGCCCCTGGGCGCCGCCTTTCTGGCGGAAGTCGCCTGCCTGGCCCTGGACCGGATCCAGGACCTGCCCGCCCCCCGCCCATGAGCCTCGGCTCCCTGGTCTTTGCTCCAAGCCCGTCCTTTTCCATCGGCGTCGAGGTGGAGCTGCAGCTTGTTGACCGGCAGACCCTGGATCTGGCGCCCCGGGCCCCGGCGATCCTGGCCGCCGGCAGCGCTGAGCTGCCAGGCCGGCTCAAGCCCGAGCTGATCCAGTCGATGATCGAGCTCACCACCCCGGTCTGTGCCGGCATGGACGAGGTGGCTGCCTGCCTGGGCCGCGCCATCCGGGCGCTGGAGGTATTGGCTGCCCGGGAGGACTGTTCTCTGCTGGCTGCCAGCCTCCACCCCTTTGCCGCCAGCAGCGCCCAGCCGGTGACCGATGCGCCCCGCTACCGCCGCATCCGCCAGGAGCTGGCGCTGGTCGGCCGGCAGTTCATCACCCAGGGACTGCATGTCCATGTCGGTCTGCCGGACGGGGAACTGGCCGTCCGGGTCTGTGACGGCCTGCGCCTCCATCTGCCGGTGCTCCTGGCCCTGTCCACCTCGTCGCCCTTTTTCGAAGGCAGCGATACCGGGCTCTTCTCTTACCGGAGCAAGCTCTGCGAGGCCCTGCCCCTGGCCGGCCTGCCGGACCGCCTGGGCGACTGGCAGGGCTTTGTTCATACCGCGGACCTGCTGGCCCGGGCTGGCATCATCACCTCAGTGCGGGACCTGTGGTGGGATATCCGGCCCCATCCCACCTTCGGCACCGTGGAGGTTCGGATCTGCGACCTGCCGTCCCGCCTGGACGAGATCCTGGCCCTGGTATCCCTGATTCAGGCCCTGGTCGTCACCCTCTCCCGGCAGCAGGCCTGCCCGCTGGTGAACATGCAGATCCTGCGGGCCAACAAGTGGCAGGCCGCCCGGCATGGCCTGGACGGGGTCTTCATCGAGCCCTGGGGCGAGGCCCGCCAGAGCCTGCGCACCGAGGCCGCCGCCCTGGTCGACCTGGTGATGCCCGCCGCCCTGGAGCTGGGCGGCGCCTCCTTCCTGCACCCCCTGGCCCGCATCCTGCGAACCGGCACCAGCGCCCACCGGCAGCGGCAGATCCATGCCGCCACCGGCGACCTGGGGGCGGTGGTCCTGGCCCTGGTGGCCGGCTTCTGGCAGGGGAGCGAGCCGGCAACGGCGGCTGGCCAGCCGGCCGAAGCCCTCTGTTGAGCAGCCGATGACGATCACCTGTCTTTTCGCCACGCCAGACGGGGACGCCCCTGTTCGGCCCCAGGATCGGCAGCAGCCGTTTCTCCTGGACCCCAGCTCCGGCCATCCCGTCCTGACCCTGGGGGACTATCTCGACGCCCTGGCCGGCCTGGTGTCCAGCCAGCAGGCGCTGCTGGCCGGCCTGCTGCAGCGGCAGCTGGGCCTGGCCGCGGCCCCGGAGGTGACGGGCCTGGTCATCCGCAGCGAGAAGCACGGCGCCTGCGCCCACATCGCCAGCCTGGAGGTCATCTGCCCGGCCGGCGCGGCCCGCTTCTGCCTGACCACAGCGGTGGCGGTGGCGGACCGGGAGGCCCTGGCCGCCGAGGCCGAGCGCCTGTCCGCCCTGCGCCGCCGGGGGCTGGCCTTTCTGCCCCGGGTCCACGCCTGGCAGGAGGTGCTGGCACCGGCCGCCGGCCACGGCATGCCCCTCCTGGTCATGCTGGGGGAGTGGCTTGCCGGGTTCCACGAATGGCATCTGGCCCTGGGGCCCGATGGCCGGGCAGATCGCCTCTGCCTGTGGGACATGGAGCAAGGCCATCGCCTGCTTTCGCCTGCGGCCGGTGACCAGGTCTTCCGGCAGGCGGCCCGCCTGCTCACCCTGGCCTATGACCCGGTGACCGGCTGCCAGATCACCCCCTGGCATCATGCGGCCGGCGACTTCATCGTCCAGGAGGCGGAGGGCCGCGTGGCGGTACGGCTGATCACCGCCCGGGGCTACCAGCCCCTTCTGGAGTACGGCCAGCCAGGCGAGCCCTGGGCCTTCATCCCCCTGGTCTCCTTCTTCCTGGACCTCATGACCCGCATCCGCCTGGACCGGCTGGACGGGGTGGGCAGGCTGGTTCTGGCCGACCGCCGCCTGCTGGCAGCGGCCTTGGACGGCTTTCTGGCCGCCCTGGCCGAGCGGGGCGCCGGGGCGACGGCCGGTCAGCTGGTGGCCCTCCTGGCCGGCTGCCAGCCCCCGGAGCTGGCCCAGCTCCATGCCCCCCTGGACGCCCTGGGCCAGGAAGGGGATCCGGAAGAATGGCAGCTGGTGGCCCGGGGACGGCAGCAGCATCTGGCGGATCTCGCCTGGTGTCTGCAGCGGGCCGGACAAGGCGGGCGGTGACCGACGACACCACCGCCCTGGCCAGGCTGCGTTGCCAGGTGCGCCGGACCCTGCCGCTGGCCCCGGTCCTGGCCGCGGCTCCCCTCGCCATCCTGCCAGCCCTGCGCCGGCCTTGGCTGGCCGTTGTCTTCTTGACCGCAACCGGTCTGTGTCTGGCCCTCATTCTGGGGCGCCTGTGGGCCCTGCTGCCGGAGCACCGGCACCAGCCGGGGGCTGCGTTGCTGCCCCGTCTCGGGCCGGGCACGTGGCTCTCCCTCCTGCGGGGCCTCTTCCTCGCCTGGCTGGCCGGCCTCCTGTTCCTGCCTTGGTCGTCTTTGCTGGCGATGGCGCCCCTGTCTGCCCTCATGCCGGGTCTTTGCTACGGCCTCGCCAGCCTGCTGGATCTCCTGGACGGCTACCTGGCCCGCCGCACCGGCACCGCCACCCGGCTGGGGGCGGCCCTGGACGTGGAGCTGGATGCCCTGGGGCTTGCCCTGGCCTCCTCAATGGGGGTGCGGCTGGGCCGGCTGCCGGCGGCCTACCTGGCGGTGGGCGCCGCCTTCTATGTGTATCGGGGGGCGATCTGGTGGCGGGCTCGGCACGGCCGGCCGGTCTTCCCCCCACCGTTCCGGGTAGGGGCTCGCCATGCGGCCGGCTTCCAGATGGGGCTGGTGGCCCTGGGCCTTCTGCCGGTGCTCCCCTTCGCCGCGGT
>JBFMBH010000083.1 GCA_040755095.1 Thermodesulfobacteriota bacterium | reverse complement strand
AAGAATGGCGTCTCGCGGGCGCGAGGTGCATAGCGCGAATGTGGTCGTTGTCCGGCTGATCCGAAAAAAAATGTCGGCCGCGCCCTCCCGAGGACCGTCGGCCGGCGTCTGCTTATCGAATATCCAGAAGTGACCATGCCTGTCCCTGATGAGGAACTGGGGCTGGTGCCTGGGGCGGGGCTCGAACCCGCATGCCCGTGGGGGCGAGGGATTTTAAGTCCCTTGCGTCTACCGGTTTCGCCACCCAGGCTCAAGGACGATGGTGCACCGTATACCGTCTGTCCGGGGATGGCGTCAAGCCCCGGCCTGGCCATGGCGCACAGGCAGCCGTCAGCAGGGGGGCGGACCCTGGGCCAGCATCCCGGCGAGGGTCAGGCGCACCCGGGGCAGGGGCGGGCGATGGGAGCAGGTCAGCTCCTGCTCCAGGCGGGCCAGGCGGCGGTAGAGATCGGTGCGGTCCAGGGGCGGGACCTGGCCGGCTGCACCCTGCTCCTGGAAGCGGAAGCAGCCGGGAAAGGCCAGACGACTGCCGTCCGGCCGGGTGAGGACCGAGGGCACGCCATGCAGGCGGCAGATCATCAGCCGGTGGGCATAGAGGGTGCACAGGCCGGCCTCGTTGGCCGGGCACATGAGCTGGGGGCGCTCGCCCCGGGCGAGGATGATCGGGGTGGCGTCTGCGATCTCCCGGGCCCGGGCCAGGATGGCCTGCCGCCGCTCCGGGGGCTGGGCCGCCAGCCCCTGCCAGGCGTAGGCCCATTCCAGGTAGGTGTGGTGCTGGAAGTAGGAGTCGCAGCAGTTGTCCGGACAGCCGGTGCAGGAGAAGGCCGTGGCCCCGGCGACCCGGTCGTAGGCGGCCTCCATCTCGGCGTACAGGCTGGCCAGCCGGCCGGCGAGATGCGGGGGAAGGGCCATCAGAAGCCGGCTGTGCCCGGAACCCGGGGGAAGGGGATGACGTCGCGGATGTTGGTCATGCCGGTCACCACCTGGACAAGCCGCTCGAAGCCGAGACCGAAGCCGGCGTGGGGCACCGAGCCGAAGCGCCGCAGATCCAGGTACCATTCGTACTCCGGCCGGGGCAGGCCCTGGGCGGCCAGCCTGGCCTCCAGGACCGGCAGGCGCTCCTCCCGCTGGCTGCCGCCAATGATCTCGCCGATGCCCGGCAGAAGGATGTCCACCGCCGCCACCGTGCGGCCGTCGTCGTTGAGCCGCATGTAGAAGGGCTTGATGGCGGCCGGATAATCGGTCACCGCCACCGGGCCGTGCACGATCTCCTCGGTGAGGAAGCGCTCGTGCTCGGCCTTGAGGTCCGCCCCCCAGGCTGCCGGAAACTGGAACGTCTGGCCTGAAGTGGCCAGAAGATCCACCGCCTCGGTGTAGGACAGGCGGGTGAGCGGCCGGGCGAGAAAGCTGTTCAGGCGCTCCGTAAGGCCCGGGGCCAGGAAGCGCTCGAAAAGCTCCAACTCCTCGGCACAGGCGGCAAGCGCCCCGCGGAACAGCTCCGCCAGGAAGGCCTCGGCCAGGTCGATGTCCGCTGCCAGGTCGCAGAAGGCCATCTCCGGCTCCACCATCCAGAATTCCGCCAGGTGCCGGCTGGTGTGGGAATTTTCGGCCCGGAAGGTGGGGCCGAAGGTGTAGACCCGGGACAGGGCCAGGCAGTATGCCTCTGCCTCCAGCTGCCCACTGACCGTGAGAAAGGCGCGGCGGCCGAAGAAGTCCTGGCTGTAATCCACCTGGCCGTCCGGCCGGGGGTGGCCAGCCAGATCCAGGGTGGTGACCTGAAAAAGCTCGCCGGCGCCCTCGCAGTCGCTGGTGCTGATGATGGGGGTGTGGAGGAGGAAGAAGCCCCGCTCCTGGAAGAAGCGGTGCACCAGTGCCGCCAGCCGGCTGCGGACGCGGGCTACTGCCGCCAGGCTGTTGCTGCGGCCCCGGAGATGGGCGACCGAGCGCAAGAATTCCAGGGAGTGGCGCTTTTTCTGCAAGGGATACCGGGCCGGGTCCGTCCAGCCCAGCACCCGGATCGAGCTGGCGACCAGCTCCCGGTCCTGGCCCTGCCCTGGGGACGCGGTAAGCGCGCCCTCCACCTCCAGGGAGCAGCCGGCGCCCAGCCGGCTCACCTCCTGACGGTAGTTGGGCAGACTGGCCGGTGCCACGACCTGCAGGGCCCGCACCGCGGAGCCATCCGTCAGCTCGATGAAGGACAGGCCGGCCTTGGAATCCCGGCGGGTCCGCACCCAGCCGCGGGCCGTGACCACGCTGCCCAGGGGCGCCTCGGTGAGGATCTCGGCAATGCGGGGAGGAAGATCGGCCATGGGGCTCCTGGGAGAGGTGAAGCGGTCAGGCGTGGCGGCCAATATACCCTATTTGCATTCGGCGCGGAATACGCTAAGAAGGACGTGGCGGCCGGCCGCAGCCGGCCCGATCTCCCTTCCGGCAAGGAGCCAAGGTGTGGACCTCGAATTCCTGACCCCGGCCCGTTGTGCCTTTCTGGTGGTGGACATCCAGGAACGGCTGATGGCGGTGATCCATGAACAGGAGCGGGTGGCGAAGAACGCGGTCCTGCTCATCCGGGCGGCCAAGGCCCTGGAGATACCCATCGTGCCCACCACCCAGTACGCCAAGGGCATCGGTCCTCTGGTGCCGCCCGTGGCTGCCGAGCTGCGGGATCTGACCGTCACCGACAAGACCGAGTTCGGCTGCTTCAACAACGTAGCGGTCCGGCAGCGGGTGGGCGGCCTGCCGGCCGGGATCGATACCCTGATCCTGACCGGTGTCGAGAGTCATATCTGCGTCTACCAGACCGCTCTGGGCGCCCGCCAGGCCGGCTACCGGGTCTGGGTCATCGCCGACGCCGTCTCCTCCCGCACCCCGGAGAGCCACCGTCTGGGGCTTGAGCGGATGGCCAGCCTGGGGGTGGTGATCGGCTCCACCGAGATGCTCATCTACGAGCTGCTCCGGCAGGCCGGCACCCCCCAGTTCAAGGCCCTGCTGCCGTTCTTGAAATGAGGGGCGGCCGAAAAGGCGAAGGGGCGGGCTGGTACGCCGCCCCTTCATGATCCGGTCACGGGCGGGCAGGGGCGTCAGGGCTTGGCGAGGGACTGGATATACATCTTGAGGGAGCGCATCTCGACGCTCCGGCCATCGATCTTCTGACCCTCCATGGGGCCGACCAGGCACTTGTTGATGGTCTCCACGAGCTTCGGATGGGCTCCGGCCTTCTCCAGGCCCTTGCCGCCAGCATGGCAGCTGTTGCAGCTCTTGTCGTTCTTGGATCCCCCCAGGGTGGGGTCGTTGAAGAGCCTCTGGCCATAGTCTACCGAGGATTTCTCCTTCTCCTGGGCAATGCCGGGAATGGCGGCGAGAGGCAGAGCGAGGCCGATGGTCAGACCGATGATAAGCGCCTTGCTGTTCATCCGTGGCTTCTCCTTTCGTAGGTTCTGTGTGGGGCTCTTGTTTGGGACAATGGACCGTGACCGGGACGCAAGAGTAATTGTGTGGCAGTGGCCTTGCGATGGTGGCCATTGTATGCAACCGGTTGCCGGCGGGCAATCCTTTTTTTCGGCTGGAGGCGATCGTGCCTGAATCAGGAGCCAGCGAGGGGACGGCGGTCGCCGGCGCCCGGCCGCGGCGGCGGGCCGGACGGCCGCCGGTGGGGATGCCGGCCCAGGATCCGCTGCTGCCGCGGCCGGAGCCGCGGCCGGCCAGCGGTTGGCCGGTGCCCTTCGGGCAGGTGATGCTCATCCTCCTGGTGGTGGCGCTGCTGTCCCGGGCCGGCGGGCCAGGCGGTCACGACCTGGAGGGCGAGGGCCGCCTGGCGGCGATGCTGGAGGCGGTCCTGGTCGAGCCGCCGGCGGTGGGCCCGCCGGCCGCCACCCCGGTGCCGGCCCAGCTCCTGGCCATGGTGCGCCGCGCCCTGGACCAGGAGATGGACGACGAGCGGGCAGCCGTGGAGCTGGTCGCCGGGTCACGGCTGCGCATCGAATTCGATCACGCCTTTCTTTTTGTTGCCGGCTCCGTGGCGCTGAATCCGGCCGGCGACCGGGCCCTGGCCAGGCTGGGACGGGTGCTGGCCGCGGCGGCTGGCCCGGTCCTGGTGGTGGCGCAGGCCGGCGAGCCCCCCCTGGCCATCGAGGCCTGGACCAGCCCCCTGGAGCTGGCGGCCGGCCGGGCCGCCCGGGCGGCGACCGCCACCGGGCTGCCGGCGGGCCGGCTGACCGCAGCGACCCGTGCCGCCGAAGGCATGCCGGCGGGGGGCGGCTTTCTGGAGCTTGCGGTCAGCCTTGATGGAGCAGCCGGCTTCTAACAGAAGGAGGGCAGGCATGAGGGGCAGCGGTTTTTTCGGGGGGCTGGCTGGCGTGGCGCTGGCGGTGGCGGGCCTGTTGTGGGCCGGGCCGCTTTTGGCCGGCATCCTGGTGGTGGTGGGCGGCTCGGCAGCGGCCACCATGATCGCTTTTCCTCCGGAGCGGCTGTGGATCGTCGGCCGGATGCTCCAGACAGCTTACGGCCGCTCCCTCAAGGATGCCGAGGAGATCGTCGGGATCCTGGTGGACCTGTCGGTCAAATCCCGCTTCCGAGGTATCCTCTCCCTGCAGGAGGACGAAGGGGAGACGACGATCCTCTTCCTGCGCCGCGCCCTCTCCCTGCTGGTGGACGGGGTGGCCGCGGAGCATATCCGGGACTTCCTGTCCACCGAGATGTATTTCTTCCGCTTCCGCCGCGAGGAGTCGGAACGGACCCTGCGGGCGGTGGCCGATTTCCTGCCCGCCTTTGGCCTGGTAGGCTGCATCGCCCAGCTGGCCCTGGCCGGCAAGGCCTTTCTGGTGGCCCTCCTGCCGGCGGTCATGGCTCCCATCCTGACCGGCCTTCTTCTGGCCCACCTCCTGGTGCTGCCCGCTGCCAATCGGCTCCGGGAGCGTACCGACCGGGAGCTCCTGCTGCAGAAGATCATCATGGAAGGGGTGCTGGCCATTGCCGCCGAGGTGGACCCCCGGCTTCTGGAGCGCAAGCTCATCTCCTTTCTCACCCCGGCCCAGCGCAGCGCCAACCTGGTCTCGTTGCAGCGGATCCAGGAGCGGTTCCGGATCCGCCCCGAGGGACCGGCCGCCTGAGGCATCTGGCACGGATCGTGCTTTACTATCAGGTCAACGCCAGGGAGGGAATATGGCCACGACCGCATGCCGGAGGTGCCCCATGACCAGACAAGATGTTCTGAGCGTCCTCATGCTGAGTCCCATCTATTTCCGACTCACCCTGCCCGATCGCAAGGTCCTCCTGGAGGAGGTTTGCACCCTCTACGGCCATGATCTCGGCCTGGTGGAGGGCTGGCGGCAGGCGCCGGCCGCCGCCGGCCCCACCACCACCACGCATTGACCACTTGGCCCAGGCTCCGCCTGGGCGTCAAAACCCGCGGCATGGGCATGCCGCGGGGTCAGCAAAGCCAACAGGCCCGCTCCGTCAAACGATCGACGGGGCGGGCCTGTTGGCTTTTCCGGAAAGGTCTGTCCGGAAAAGCGGAAAGCCGCCGGGGGGCCGGAAAAGGGGCTAGCCCTCCAGCATGGACTGGAGCAGGCGGGCTTCGGGCTGGGGGGGGAGGAAGATCTCCAGGTTCTTGTTCCAGCGGCTGACGAAATGCTTGGTGAGCAGCACCCGGAAGAGGTTCTTGAGCTGGGTGACGGTGGTGACGTGCTGGATGAAGTATTCACCGTAGCTGTTGACGGTGATGAGGCTCGACGGGATGGCCTTGGCACCCTTGACCGGCTGCTTGGTCATGTTGACCACCGCCAGGGCCCGGGTGACCCGCTCCGCCTTCACCAGGTCCTCGGCCGCGATCTGGGAGAAGGCCAGGGTGGGGAAGAACTGGAGGATGGCCTGGGTCAGCTGCTGGATATCGGTGAGGTCCAGGAGCGAGTAGTCGGAGGACAGGTGCAGCTCGGTGCGGCTGGAAAGGACGCCGTTGATGGCCATCCAGACCACCAGGGAGATGAGGTTGTCCTCCCGCCGGATGACGTAGTCGATCTTGTCCCGGATCGATTTGCGGTCGTGCTTGCCCTGGAAGGCGTAGAAGATGACCCGGCCCTCCACCTTGGTGATGAGGATCGAGATGTGCTCCTGCTCCATGGCCTGCCGGGACGGGCTCTTGATGTACTCGATCTTGTTGGGCTTCTTTTCGTAGAACGTGAAGAGCTTCCGGCCCAGCACCGAGATGTCCCGCTCGGTGATGGTGATCCCCTCCGCCGCGGCCAGGCTCTGGAAGATCTCCCGCAGGCCCTTGTAGGTGTCGGCCAGATAGGCGTGGATGGTGCCACCCAGCTCCACCAGCTCCCGGTAGCGCCAGCTCCGGTAGGCCAGGTAGTGACCCAGATCCTCGGGCAGGAGATCCCAGCGCTTCATGAGCGCCGTGGTGGCCGGCAGGCCGCTCTTCGGCGCCGCCCGCTTGATCTGGGACTGCATGCCTTCGATGGTCTTCAGGAACAGGCACTTGCGGATGAAGTCCGCCGTCTCCGTCCGGCTCTGCTGCTGGTAGAAGGAAACCACCGAGCGGGCCAGGAGCAGGTACGGGTCCACCTCGGTCAGCTCCAGCACCTCCTGACCCTCCCGGGACAGGAGGTCCGGGAAGGTGACCAGGCACTTGATGCTGTCCGAAAAAAGGGGCAGCTGGCTGGCGGTCTGCTGCAGGAGCACCTCCAGGTAGGCGAACTTGAGCACCGATTTGAAGGGGCTGTCCAGGGCCTTGTTCATCTGCCACAGGCAGGCGCCGAAGATCTCCGCCCGGGGGATGCCGGAAACATAGCCCAGATCCACAAAGGCGCCCGGGTCGAAGCCCGGCTCGGTCTCCATCCTGGCCACACAGGCCCGGTACTGCTGGTCGGAAAGCCCCGGCGGGATCAGCCACCACAGGAGGATTTTGCCCGCCACCAGGATGTGGCTGCGGAAGAGCTCGTCCTTGAGGAGCTGCCTGAGGGCCGAGCCGGCCGATTCTTTCTCGGCGTCGCCGCTGAAGCGGTTCTCCCGGATCTCCGCCGCATCCATGAGAAAGAAGTGCACCTCCGCCCCCTTCTTGGCGCACCACTCCTCGATTCCCTGGCATTTGCGCTCCAGGAAAGCCCTTCCTTCCGTGCCCAGGGCCTGGGCGTCGATGGTCACCCAGTAGTCGCAGTCGGATTTGGTGGTCTGGGCGATGGTGCCGATGGAGCCCACGGTGGCCAGGGAGAGGACGGCCGGCGGCCCGGCGGTCGGGGTCGGCTGGGTGGCGCCGGTAGAGGCACCGGGAAAGGCGCGCCAGAACAGCTCCCGGCTGAGGGACAAGGGGTCAAAGCCGTGCACACCGCAAGGCGCCGCCGGGTCCGCCAGGTAGCCCGGTAGATCCGGATGGTTGGTGTGCAGGAGAAAAGGCACGATCTTGAAGAAAAGGTTGGCCTTGTCCGGATCAAAAGCGATCGCCCGGTCCAGGCGGTTGCGGTTGTACGTGACGTAGCGGGCCAGGCGCTGGGCCAGGGAGACGGGCATGGGCAGCAGCAGTCCTCCAGAAGGCAAGAGGGCGCTCAGGGAAAAAGCGCCCTCGATCTCCTTCAGTATGGCACAAAGAGTCAGAGGGCACAAACGACGCGGGGCGCCAGGCCTCAGGCGCCCCGCAGCCGCTCCGGCCAGAGCAGTCGGTGGAGTTGCACCTGCAGCCGCACCGGCAGGCCGTCGGCCAGGATCCAGTCCCCCAGAAGGCCCGGGGGCAGGGTGTCCGCCACCGGTGACAGGAGCACCGTCGCCCTGGTCCAGAGATGGTGGCGGCGGATGAAGTCCCGCGCCCACTGGTAGTCTGCGTGGTCGGCCAGAACCAGCTTCACCTCGTCTTGCGGCCGCAGCGCCCGGAGATTGGCGAGCAGGAAGGAGCCGGCCATGCCGCTGCCCGGGCATTTCACGTCGACGATCCGCACCACCGGCGCCGGCACCGCTGCGATGGCCAGGCTGCCGTTGGTCTCCAGGAGCACCGTGCAGCCGGCCTCGCCCAGGGCGGCCAGGAGTGGCAGCACCGCCGGCTGCAGCAGCGGCTCACCGCCGGTGATCACCACCAGCCGCCAGGGCTGGGCGTAGACCTCGTCCAGGAGCTGGGCTACGGCAGTGAGCCGGGCGGCCGGCTCCTCGTGGGTGTAGCGGGCGTCGCACCAGCGGCAGCGCAGGTTGCAGCCGGCCAGGCGGATGAAGAAGGCCGGCCAGCCGGCAAAGGAGGTCTCGCCCTGGATGCTGGCAAAGGTCTCGGCGACCGCCAGCGGTTTCTCAGTCGGCACGAAAGGTGACCCCGGAGCTGGGGGTCTCCGAGACGGTGACGCTGGCCAGGCGGTACCGCTCCCCGGCCAGGAGGGGCAACAGTCCCTGGTAGATGTGGACGGCCAGGTTCTCCGAGGAGGGGTTGCGGTGGGTGAAGGCAGGATGGTCGTTGAGATTGCGGTGGTCCAGGTCCGCGAGCACCTGGCCGAGGGCGGCCTTGACGGTCCGGAAATCCACCGCCATGCCCAGGTCATCCAGGCTGTGGGCCAGGACCGCCACCCGCACCTCCCAGTTGTGGCCATGGGGATGCTCGCAGTTGCCCGGATAGTTGCGGAGGTGGTGGCCGGCGGCAAAGCTGGCAGTCACGAAGATCTCGAACATGGGCGGCTCGGCGTTGGCGTTTTTGGGCGAAAGCAGGTATGCTCATCCTCCACTTGCGGCCCCGGCTACCGGCCGGAAGCCCCGCAGCGGTGCTGTGCAATATGCTTCGCCTTTCCCCCGGCCGTCAAGGGCCTTCATCGAGGAGATCCATGGCCTTCATCGCCCCGTTCCGCGGCCTGCGCTTCAATCCGGCCCGGGTGCCCAGCCTGCAGGCGGTGGTGACGCCGCCGTACGACGTCATCGACCCGGCGGCCCAGGCCGCGCTGGCAGCCCAGCATCCGTACAACATGGTGCATCTCGACCTGGACAAGGGCTCGGCCCGGGCCGGCGCGGACCCGGAGCGCTACGTCCGGGCTCGGGACACGTTGGATCGCTGGCAGGCGGACCAGGTGCTGCTCCGGGATGCCCGGCCCGGTCTCTATCCGTACCACATCGATTACACCCATCCCAACGGCCGGCGTCTGACCCGGCGGGGCGTTGTGGCCCTGGTGCGGCTGGCGGAGCTGCATGAGGGTATCGTCCGGCCCCACGAGAGGACCTTCGGCGAGGTCACCTCGGACCGCCTGCGGCTGATGGCCGCCTGCCAGGCCCAGTTCTCGCAAATCTTTTCCTTTTTCAGCGACCCCGGAGGCGAGGTCCTGACCCGCCTGGCGGCTGCCCAGCCGGAGGAGCCCCTGGCCACGGTCCTCGACCGGGATGGCAACCGCCACCGCCTCTGGCAGGTGGCCGACCCTCAGGCCGTCCGCGACATCCACGCCTTCCTGGCCGGCCGGCCGTTGTACATCGCCGACGGGCATCACCGCTACACCACCGCCCTCCAGCTCCGTTCCCAAATCCGGGACCAGGCCGGCCGTCTGGCGGCCGACAGCCCATACAACCACGTGGCCATGTACCTGTGCGCCATGGAGGATCCCGGCCTGGCCGTCCTGCCTACCCATCGCCTGGTGCGGGTGTCGGGTGACCTCGGGGTGGACGAGCTTCTCGCCCGGCTCGCTCCCTGGTTCTCCATCCAGGAGCTTCAGGGCGGCATCCGGGAGACCCTGGTGGCCGAGACCCTGGACCGCATGGACGAGCTCGCTGGCAGCACCACGCTCCTGGGGCTCTACCACCCGGTGGCCGACCGCGCCTTCCTGCTGGGCCTCACCGCCGCCGGCCGGGCCACCCTGGCCCCGGAGCTGCCGCCGGCCTTGCGCGAGCTGGATGTGGTCGTCCTCTCGGAGCTGGTCCTGGGCCAGGCCCTGGGCCTGGATCGCGCCGCCTGCGAGGCCCAGGGCCTGGTGCGCTACTTCAGCGACCCGGACGAGGCCCTGGACGTGGCGGTCAAGGACGGGCAGGGGAACGGCAGCTCGGAGCTGCTCTTTCTCATGAACCCCACCCCCGTGGCCCAGGTGCGACGGGTGGCCGACGCCGGCCTCACCATGCCCCACAAGTCCACCTTCTTCTACCCCAAGATCCTCACCGGGCTGGTCATGAGCACCCTCGATGCCAGGGAGACCATCACCCTGCCCGGCTGATCGCCTGGATGCCGAAGGGATCAGCGCCGACAGACTGTTCGGCGGCCAGCTGATCTGCCGCCAGCCCCGGCGCGGCTACCGCTTCTCCGTGGACGCCGTGCTGCTGGCCCACTTCTGCCAGCCCCGCCGGCGGGACCGGATCCTGGATCTGGGGGCCGGCTGCGGGGTCGTCTCCCTGATCCTGGCCCGGCGCTGGCCAGAGGTACAGCTCCTGGCCCTGGAGCTGCAGCCGGAGCTGGCTGATCTTGCCGCCGCCAACGCGGCCGCCAACGGCTTTGCCTTGCGGCTGGCGGTCCGGTGCGGCGACCTCGCCGCCATCCGCCAGTTGGTCCCCGCCGGCGCCTTCGACCTGGTGGTCACCAACCCCCCCTACCGCCGCCTGGGCAGCGGCCGCCGCAACCCGGTCCCCGGCCAGGAGACCGCCCGCCACGAGACCGAAGCCTCCCTGGCCGCGGTGTTGACCGCCGGCCGCCATGCCCTGCGCACCCGTGGCCGGCTGGCCCTCATCTACCCCGCCGAGCGCCTGGCCGGGCTCCTGGCTGGCCTGGTCGCCCAGCGCCTGGCCCCGAAGCGGCTCCGCACGGTGCACAGCCATCCCGGCGGTGAGGGCCGGCTGGTTCTGGTGGAGGCGGTGAAGGAGGGTGGCGAAGGGCTGCGGGTGCTGCCGCCGCTGGTCATCCGTGACAGGCCGGGTGGGGCCTACTCGCCGGAGGTGGCGGCCTGCTACGCTTCCGGCCCGGGCCTCAGTCTTCCTGATCCCCGGCCCAGCTCATGAGGGTCTCGGCGATCTTTTTGGCCTGAGCGGCGCTGGAGATGGTGAACTTGGACTGCTGGCGGTAGGTGTCGCCGCTCTTGCGGTAGCGGCGGATGCTGTAGCGGTCCGGGCTGAAGGCGTTCTTGGCCTTGTCCCAGTCCTGATACCGGAAGAGGATGGTGGTCCAGGAGCCCTTGGACAGAACCACCTTGTCCAGCTCCCGCACCAGCTCCTGGCCATCCTCCTCGTACTGCATGGTGATCTCGTCGATGGTTGCGGCCATGCTTGTCTCTCCTGTGGATGCCTTGTCTTATCTGGCCGCTGGCCGGAAGACCGGCAGGCGGATCCGGAAGGTGGTGCCCTGGCCTTCCTGGCTTTCCATGCTGAAGGAGCTGCCCGGGTGGGCCTCGACGATCTGGCGGGCGATGCCCAGGCCCAGGCCCGTTCCCCCCTTCTTGGTGGTGTAGAAGGGCGTGAAGACCTTGTCCCGGAGATCGGCGGCGATGCCGCAGCCCTCGTCCGCCACCGTGGCCTCCACCGCATCCCCGAGAAAGCGGGTGGCCAGCTGCAGGCGGCCGCCGTTGACCATGGCCTCCACCGCGTTCTTGGCCAGGTTCAGGAACACCTGCTCCAGGCGCCGGGGGTCGCCGGCCACCGGCAAACAGGCCGGGTCGGTCGTCAGCTCGACCCGGATCCGGTTGCTGCCGCAGTCGGCGGTGAGCAGGGCGACGATCTCGGCCAGGAGGATGTTGACATCCACCGGCCCCGGCTCCAGGGCCATCGGCCGGTAGCTTTCCCGCAGCTCGGCCAGGAGGCGCTCCAGGCGCTCCACCTCCCGGGAGATCACCTGCAGCTTGGCCAGGGAGTCGCCGGGGCTCATCACCTTCTGGAGCTGGCGGGCGAAGCCGCCGATGAGGGTCAGGGGGTTTTTGATCTCGTGGGTGATCTCGGCCACGAACTGGCCGAGGCCGGCCAGCCTTTCTGCCTGGGCCACCCGGTTCCGGAGGGCCTGGGTCTCGGAGAGGTCCCGGATGATGGCGGTGAAGAAGCGGCGGCCATCGGCCCAGGTCTCGGAAAAGGAGATGGAGGCCGGGAAGGTTTCGCCGGACCGGCGCCAGACGGTCATCTCGGTCTCGTGACCCAGCAGGCGGCCGACGCCGGTCTCCAGATAGCGTTGGACCGCCAGGCGGTGGTCCTGGCTGCAGCCCGGGCCCAGGATGAGATTGAGATCCTGGCCCAGGATCTCCAGGCGGGAGACGGAGAAAAGCCGCTCCGCCGCCTTGTTGAAGAACACCACCCGGTGGCTCTCGTCGATGGTGACAAAGGCCTCGTTGGTGTTCTCGACCGCCTGCTGCAGGATGTGGAGGGCGGGCCGTGCCGTGGACTCGTCGGGTGTGGCCATGGGTGCTCGCTGTGGCAAGGTCTGGGACGGTCGCACGCCGTCCGGATTGGGGGAGCGGGCCAGGCAGGCCGCTTCCTGGCAGGCATCATATCCCGGCCGGCCGCCTACGGCAACCGGCCGGCGGTCTTTCTTGACAAGGGCCGGGCCGAGCAAGTAAGTATTCCTATTTTTGACGCGGGTTGGCATCCATGGCGAGCACAGGCAGGGGGGGATGGCGATGAAGGTTCTGGTGATCGGCAGTGGCGGGCGGGAGCATGCCCTGGTCTGGAAGCTGGCGCAAAGCCCGCTGGTCGAGACGATCTTCTGCGCCCCGGGCAATGCCGGCATCGAGCGGCTGGCAACGCTCGTGCCTATCGCCGCCGACGATGTCAAGGGCCTGGCCAGGTTCGCCCAGCGGGAGCGGATCGATCTTACCGTGGTGGGACCGGAGGCGCCCCTCACCATGGGCATCGTCGATCTCTTTGCCGCCCGGGGCCTGGCGATCTTCGGCCCCAGCAAGGCAGCGGCGATGCTGGAGGGCAGCAAGGCCTTTGCCAAGGCCCTCATGGCCAAATACAACATCCCCACCGGCGGCAGCCGGGTGTTCCGGAGCCTGGAAGCCGCGTTGCGGCACGTGGAGCGGGAGCGCCTGCCCATGGTGGTGAAGGCGGACGGGCTGGCTGCCGGCAAAGGGGTGATGGTCTGCCACGACCGACAGGAGGCCCGGGCGGCGGTGCGCCAGATCATGGAGGCCAAGGCCTTCGGCGCGGCCGGCTCCCGCCTGGTGGTGGAGGAGTTTCTACCCGGAGAGGAGGCCTCGTTCCTGGCCTTCACCGATGGCACCACGGTGCTGCCCCTGCCCTCCGCGCAGGACCACAAGGCCATCCTGGAGGGTGATCGGGGGCCCAACACCGGCGGCATGGGCGCCTACTCGCCGGCGCCGGTCCTGACCCCGGCCGTGAGCCAGCGGGTCCTGGACGAGATCATGATCCCCACGGTGCGGGCCATGGCCGCCGAGGGCCACCCGTACAAGGGGGTGCTCTACGCTGGGCTCATGATCAACGGCGATTCGGTCAAGGTCCTGGAGTTCAACTGCCGGTTCGGCGATCCCGAGGCCCAGCCGCTCCTGATGCGTCTGAAGACCGACCTGGCAGCGATCCTGCTCGCCGTGGTGGAGGAGCGCCTGTCCGGGATCGAGCTGGACATCGATCCCCGGCCGGCGGTGTGTGTGGTCATGGCGGCCGGCGGCTATCCCGGCCCCTACCAGAAGGGCAAGCGGATCAGCGGCCTGGCCGAGGCGGGCCGGCTGCCCGATGTCCAGGTCTTCCACGCCGGCACCGCCCGCCGGGGTCGGATCACGGTCACCGCCGGCGGCCGGGTGCTGGGGGTGACCGCCACCGGCGACTCCCTGCGCCAGGCCATCCGCCAGGCCTACGCCGCGGTCGATCTGATCAGCTGGGAGGGCTGCCAGCTGCGGCGGGATATCGGCGCCAAGGCCCTGGCCCGGGAGCGGGCCCATGCGCCCCGGGTGGGCATCGTCCTGGGATCGGACTCGGATCTGCCGGTCATGGAGGCGAGCCTTGCGGTCCTGGCCGAGCTGGACATCCCGTGCGAGATCACCGTCGCCTCGGCCCACCGCAGCCCGGCCCGGGCCGCGGCCTATGCCGGAAGCGCCCGGGAGCGGGGGCTGGCGGTGCTGATCGCTGCGGCCGGCATGGCCGCGCACCTGGCCGGGGTCCTGGCCGCCCACACCACCTTGCCGGTGATCGGCGTGCCCATCGACAGCGGCAGCCTCCAGGGCCTGGATGCCTTGCTGTCCACGGTGCAGATGCCCCCCGGCGTGCCGGTGGCCTGCATGGCCATCGGCAAGGCCGGGGCCAGGAACGCCGCGGTTCTCGCGGCCCAGATCCTGGCGGTGGGGGATGCCTCCCTGGCGGCCCGGCTGGCGGCCGCCAAGGAGGCCATGGCGCAGGCGGTGGCCGCCAAAGCCGCCCAGGTTGCGGCCCGCGCCCTGGGCCCGCCGCCGGGCCCATGAGCGGCCAGCCGGTGCTGGCGGCCGCAGCCCGCATCCTGGCCGCCGGCGGCCTGGTGGCCTATCCCACCGAGACGTACTACGGCCTGGCGGCCGACCCCTGGCAGCCGGCAGCCCTGGAGCGGCTGTTCACCCTCAAGGCCCGGCCAGCCGCCAAGCCCATCCTGACCATCATCGCCGAGGCGGAGCAGATCGCTCTCTTGGCCAGCGCGGTGCCGGAGCCCTTCCGGCCGCTCATGGCCGCCTTCTGGCCCGGTCCCCTGACCCTGCTCTTCCCGGTCCGGCCGGAACTGCCGGCCGCCCTGACCGCTGGCACCGGTACCGTGGGGATCCGCCTGTCCAGCCATCCCCTGGCCCGGAGTCTGGCCGCTGCCTGCGGCGGCCCGATCACCGCCACCAGCGCCAACCGTACCGGCCAGCCGGCCGCGGCCTCGGCCGCCGAGGTGCGGGCTGCCTTCCCGGACGGCCTGGACCTCGTTCTCGACGGCGGCCCCACCCCCGGCGGCGCCGGCTCCACCGTGGTGGGCCTGGCTGCCGGCCGCCTGCAGGTGGTGCGCCCCGGGGTGATCCCGGCAGCGGCGGTTCTGGGCCGTGGCGGCCAGGCGGCGCCGGGTGGCCTGTGGGAGCCATAGAAGCATAGGACCAATAGGACTCAGGGGACCTATGGGACTGACCCCATAGGTCCTATAGGTCCCATAGGTCCTATGGCCCGCGGCGGCGCCACGGGCTCCCCGACCCCCGCAGACTCAGCCAGCCTCCAGGGCCTGGGCCAGCCGGGTCAGGCGCTCCGGCCAATCGTGGCCCTGGGCGGTCAGGATCGCCTGGCGGCCTCCCCCCTCCTGGTAGCGCAGCTCGATCTCCAGCCGCTCGGGCGGCAGCAGGGAGCCCAGGCGCTCGGACCACTCCACCACCACCACCGCGGTGCTGTTCAGGTAGTCGGGCACGCCGGTTGCCACAATGGCCGCCTCGCTTTCCAGACGATAGAGGTCGATATGCACCAGGGGCAGGCGGCCCGGGTATTCGTGGATGATGGCAAAGGTGGGACTGGTGATCGGGCAGGAGGCCGGCACACCGAGGGCGGCGCCCAGGTGCTGGGTGAGGCAGGTCTTGCCTGCCCCCAGGTCGCCTTTCAGGGCCACCAGATCGCCGGGCCTGACCAGGGCGGCCAGGGCGGCGCCCAGGCGGGCGGTGTCGGCGGCGCCGGCCAGGGGCAGGCGCAGGGTGGCCATGGACTAGGAGCCGGCGGGCCGCGCCAGGGTGCGGATGATGTCGGCCTTGCCGATCACCCCCACCAGGCGTCCGGCCTTGGTCACCGGCAGGGTGTGGAGCCGGCGCTCGGCCATGATGGTGGCCACCTCCTCCAGAGAGGTCTCCCCGTCCACGGTCACCGGATGGCGGGTCATGATGTCCGCCACCGTGCTGGCAGTCAGCTTGCGCCACTCGCTCTCCAGCTTGCTTGGCCGCTCCAGGACCAGAAAGGCATCCAGGAGCGTCACCACGGTGGGCAGGTGCACCTTCTTCGCCCGGTCCACCAGATCGCTCTCGGTCACCACCCCAAGAAGCTGGCCGTCGGCGTCCACTACCGGCGCGCCGCTGATCCTTTTTTCCCAGAGGACGGCGGCCAGGCGCTCAATGGGCAGGTCCGGGCTCACGGTGATGGGCTGGGGGGTCATGATCTCCCGTGCGGTTGGCATGCTGGATCTCCGTGACAAAGGATGAAGGGGTGGGCGGGACGCTCGACCGGGATGATAGCGGAATCCGCTGTCTCCGGCAAGGTGCACCGGCCAGGGGCTTTCGTTTGACGCCCCGGCGGCGCCTCCGTTATGCTTGGGGACAGCGGCAGGGCGGAGGCGCCGCTGCCCTGCCGCGGGAGCAGCCATGAGCCGCGAGCCTGCCTTTGCCCTGTCCCGGGAGCCCTTCGGCAACCACCCGGACCCCGAGCTGTTCTACCCCGCCCCCGGCCAGGTGGCCGTGCTGCAGGATCTGGAGCTCCATCTGCGGCTGCGCCGGGGGCTGGCGGTGGTCCTGGGCCCGGTGGGGGTCGGCAAGACCACCGTCTGCCGGCGGCTTCTCCGGGACCTTGACCGGGACGGTCCGGCCATGGCTGTCCACCTGCTCGCCGAGCCGAGCGCTGCCTCGCCCCGGGCCTTTCTCGACGCGGTGGCGCGTGCCTTCGGCCTGCCGCCATTGGCTGGCGGCCTGCCGGACCGGGCGGTGAAGGAGCAGCTCAAGGACTGGCTCTTTCAGGAGGCGGTGAGTCTGGACCGGACGGTCGCCCTGGTCATCGACGACGGCCAGCGGCTGCCCGGCTTCGGGCTGGAGATCCTGCGGGAGCTCCTCAACTACGAGACCAACGAGGCCAAGCTGCTGCAGATCGTGGTCTTTGCCCAGGAGGCCTTGGGCCATGTCCTCCGGGAGCGGGCCAATCTCACCGACCGCATCGCCTGCCTGCACCACCTTTCCCCCCTGGGGCCCCTGGATACGGTGCGGCTGATCCGCTTCCGCCTGGCACGCGCCGGCGGCGAGGACCCGTCCCGGATCGGGCTGCTGCCCGCCCTGGCGGTGTGGTGGCTGTCCGGTGGCGTGCCGCGCCAGGTGGTCACCCTTTGTGACCGGGTGCTGCTGGTGCTGGCGGTGCAAGACGCCGAGCAGGCTTCCCTGGCCGCGGTCCTGGCCTGTGGCCGCCGGCTGGCCATGCCGCTCATCCGGCCCCGGCCGGCCTTGGCCCTGGTCCTGGTCCTGGTCCTGGTCCTGATCCTGGCCCTGGGCGGGCTGGCCGTCCTGACGGCGGGGCAGCTGGTGGTCCGCCAGGCCGCGCCGCCCAGCCACCCTGGCCCGTCGCCGGTGGCCGCCCCACGGCAACCGGCGCTGCCGGCCCCGGCCCCGGCTCCTTCCCCGGTCACCACCACGGCCGGGACGGTCGTCCCGCCCGGCCCGGTGGCGCCCCCGGCCCTGCCAGCGGAGCTGGGGGTGCTGGAGCTGGAGGCGGGGGACATTCTGTCCAAGATGATCGCCCGGGTGTACGGCCGGTTCACCCCGGCCCATCTGGCCCTGGTGCGGCAGGCCAATCCGCAGATCGCCGACAGCGGCCGGCTCAAGAGCGGCACCCCGGTGCACCTGCCGGCCAAGCCGCCCCTGCCGCCGGCGCCGGGGGTCTTCCGGCTGCAGGTGGCCGCGGCCTCGGACCTGGCCACGGCCTACCGCTTTCTCCGCGCCTACCCCGAATCCGCTCCCCCGCTGGCGCTGGTGCCCCAGCCCGGCGCCGGTGGCGGCTGGACCTTCCTGGTCTGGCTGGAGGCGGCCTTTCCCGACGGTCCGGCCGCCGAGGCGGCCCGGCAACAGCTGCCCGACCTCTACCGCGCCAGCGCCGTTGTCCTTCCCCCGGCCCCGGCCACTTCCCCCGCCAGCTGAGTCAGGGGGGCGCCGGCTCGGCCAGGATCTCCGGATACACCGGCAGCACCTGGAAGATGGCGAACCCCTCGCCCAAAGGCACCACCTGGCTGAGGCCATAGGCCGGCAGGTCGGCCACCGCCGCAGCCACCGCCGGCGGCAGGGTCAGCCTGGCCAGGGGGCCGAGATGGCCACCATTGCGGCTCCAGGGCGCCGGGGTCACCTCCTCGGTCAGGTGGCCGAGATCGTCCCCGCGCTCCAGGATACGCTGCCGCAGCTCCTCGGCCTGGCCCCGCTCCCGCACCAGCAGGCGCCGCAGATGCGGCTCGCCGGCGCCGGCCTCTGGCCAGCCGGCGGCCTCCGGCCAGCCGGCTATGAGCGCGTCGAGGCCGCGGCCGCCAGCATAGCCCAGGGCCTTGGCCGCCAGGGCGCATTTGCCGGCCAGGTCGGCGCGCCCGCTCTGGCTGTGAAGCAGCCCCAGGTTGAAATAGACCTCGGCCAGGCCGGGGTTGAGGCGCAGGGCCTGGCGGTAGGCGGCCATGGCCTCGGCCTTCTCCTGCCTGCCCTGGAGGATGATGCCCCGCTTGGCGTGCTTCAGGGCATCCTCCGGATCCAGGCGGATGGCCTCGGCCAGGGCGGCCAGGGCCTCCTCTTCCTGGCCGGCCCGGGCCAGGACCACAGCCAGGTTCTCGTGGATGGCCGGGTTGTCCGCATCGAGGGCCAGGGCGGCCCGGAGCTCGGCGGCGGCCTCGGCCAGGCGGCTGTTGGCGGCAAGGCTTAGGCCCGCGGCCACATGCCGCCGCGCCAAGGCGTCCGGCGGGCCGGCGGGGGGCCTTGGGCCGGCAGCGGGCACCGGCGGCGGCTCGGCCCCGGAGTCCAGGGCAGCCAGGGCCTGGCGGGCGGTGTCGTTCCCCTGGGCCGCCGCCTTTTCCAGCCAGGCCCGGGCCTGGTCCAGGTCCTGCTCCACCCCCTGGCCGTTGGCGTAGACGATCCCCAGGTTGGTCTGGGCGGTGTGGTCTCCCTGCACGGCGGCCAGGCGGAACCACTCGGCAGCCGCCACCGGATCCCGCTCCACCCCCTGGCCGGTGGAGTAGAAGACCCCCAGGTTGTTCTGCGCCCTGACCTGACCCTGGCGGGCCGCCTTGTCCAGCCACAGCGCTGCCTGGGCCAGGTCGCGCTCCACCCCTTGACCGTTGGCGTACATGAGCCCCAGGTTGTTCTGGGCGTTGCGGTCCCCGGCCTCGGCGCAGGCCTGCCAGAGGGCAAAGGCGGCCTGGAGATCCCGCTCCACCCCCAGGCCATGGAAGTGGAGGTAGGCCAGGTTGTTTTTGGCATCCAGGGAGCCCTGCTCCGCGGCCCGGGAGAACCAGCGGAAGGCCTGGACATCGTCCTTGTCCACCCACTGGCCCCGGGTGTAGAGCACCCCCAGGTTGTTCTGGGCCTCGGCGCTGCCCCGGGCCGCCTGCTCCCGGATAGCCGCCAGATCAGGACCGCTGTCCGGCACCGGCGGGCCTGGTGGCGCAGCAGCCGGCCCGCCGGCGCCGG
>JBFMBH010000082.1 GCA_040755095.1 Thermodesulfobacteriota bacterium | reverse complement strand
CCACCCGCAGTTGAGGACAAGAAGGCCGAAGACAAGGCCGGCGCGGGGGTCGAGGCGCCGCCCCCCGAGGCAAGCCCGGCGGCACCAGCGGCGGTGCTGGCGGCAGCCGCCCCGGAGGCCGATCCGGAGGCCCTCCTCAACGAGGGCGACTGCGCCAAGTGTCATGATGCCGAGCCGGCGGCCATCGAGGCCAACGGCGGCAGGCACAAGACGGCCGTCACCTGCCTGGAATGCCATCCCGAGCATCTGCCTCTCGGCGTGGATACCGTGCCGGAATGCGCGATGTGCCACGGCGGCAGCGGCCACTACGAGCTGGATAACTGCCTGGGGTGTCATGCCAATCCGCATTCCCCCTTGCTGATCGAGCCGGAAGACAGCCCGGAGACCACGGCGGGCTGTCTGTCCTGTCACGGGGAGAAGGGCGAGGAGTTTCGCACGAAGCCGACGCGGCACGCGGAGCAGAATTGCACCCTGTGCCATCCCGGACGGCACAAGACCATTCTGGACTGCCTGTCCTGCCACGAGCCCCACGCGCAAGGACAGGTCTACGAGGAATGCCTCGTCTGCCACCAGCCGCACAGTCCGCGGCCGGTCACTTACCAGGACGACACACCGTCGGCGGTCTGCGGTGGCTGCCACGGGGAGATCTTCCAGCGTCTGTCCAAGGACACCAGCAAGCACGCTGGCCTGGTGTGCGCATACTGCCACCGGCGGGAGCACCGGGTGATCCCGAGCTGCGGCGCCTGCCACACCAAGCCCCATCCGGACAGCCTGCTGGAGAGGTTCCCGGACTGTTTGCAGTGCCACCAGGATCCCCACGATCTGGTGGTCTAGACCAGGGAGAAGCCAGGCTGGGCGACCGGCCTCTGGTCTGTTTTTTGTGGAAGGTGTTTGGCCGGGAGGACCGGTGGCCACGCTGACCGACCCCGATTGGAGACCTGGGGGGCGGCCAAGGCGGCCGCTCGAGGACATAGTCACTATTCATCAGTGAGGAGGGGGAGATAGCCAGGATGAAGACGGAACATGTGCGCAGGCTGATCGGTGGTTTGGTTGGGTTGGGGGCGGTGGTCCTGCTGGCGACCGGCACGACGGCTGGCGTGGCCTGGGCTGCCCCGAAAAAGGCCCCGGAGGCGGCGGCCAAGGTCAAGGAGCCGGCCCGGCAGGGGGGTCCGGTGCACCTCACCGCCGAGGTCGGGCAGGTGCCGGCACGGCCGCCCCTCTATGACAAGGATGTCCAGCCCTTGTCCATGGAGCAGTGCGCCCAGTGCCATATCGGGGTTTTCACCCTGCTGCAGCAGAAGGGCGCTCGTCACCAGCTGCCATGCGTCTTCTGCCATACCGCGTATCACACCTATGCCCCGGGCAAGGTGGAGTACGCCGACGCCATCCCGAAGTGCGGCACCTGTCACGGCCTGCCCCATGGCAACGACCAAGTGGTCCAGAAGTGCGGCAGCTGCCACAGCAACGCCCACGCACCCCTGGTGATTCCGGATGTCACCGGCGACCAGTGCCAGCGCTGCCACAGTGGCCCGCCCCAGGCCCTCAAGCAGTACCCGAGCAAGCACAGCCAGGTGGCCTGCAACGACTGCCATACCTCCCACGGCTACATCCCCAAGTGCACCATGTGCCACAGCCAGGAAGGCGGCCTGCCGTTCCATCTGCTGGGCGTGGACGATTCGGTGTGCCTGGGCTGCCATCCGGTCCACAGCCCGCTGCAGATCAAGTACAGCGCCGAGACGCCGCAGGCCTACTGCGCGCCTTGCCACAAGAACGAGTCCCACGCCCGGGTGCTGAACGAGGTCCGGGCCGCCAACTCCAAGCACAACACCGAGGTGACCTGCGCCGGCTGCCATGACGAGCACGGCAAGATCCCCGAGTGCTTCACCTGCCACGAGCCGCACAAGCAGGGGCAGACCATCGCCGACTGCCAGCGCTGCCACAGCAACCCGCATCAGCCCAAGAACATCGCCTTCCCGGCGGAGGAGCCGCAGATCAACTGCGCCCCGTGCCACGGCGAGGTGTACAACGAGCTGCAGGCCAGCCGCACCCGCCACACCGCCCTGACCTGCGCCAAATGCCATCCGCGCCATGGTGAGATCCCCGAGTGCCAGCGCTGCCACGGCACGCCGCACGGCGAGGCCATGCTCAAGCAGTTCGGCACCTGCGGCGCCTGCCACGGCATCGCCCACAACGTCCAGGGCCGGATCAAGGCCAAGTGATCCGGATCGCCTGACAGACCCAGCATCAACCCTCTCAGGGGTTGCCGGGGCTTTCCCCCGGCAACCCCTGTTTTTGTTCGCTGAAGAGGCAGACCGCGCTATGATCGGTATCTTCGATTCCGGGGTCGGCGGTATGACCGTAGCCCGGGCTATCCGGCAGCTCATGCCCGGCTATCCCTTCCTCTATTTCGGGGATCTGGCCCGGACCCCGTACGGCAGCAAGAGCCCGGAGACCATCCTCGACTATTCCCGCCAGAACACCGCCTTCCTTCTGGAAAAGGGGGCGCGGGTGGTGGTGGTGGCGTGCAACACTGCTTCCAGCGTCGCTCCGGAGGTGCTGCGCCGGGAGTTCCCGGTGCCGATCTTCGAGGTGATCTCGCCGGTGATCGCTACCGTGGCCCGGGAAGGCCGGTTCCGCCGGATTGGCGTCATCGGCACCCGGGCCACGGTGCAAAGCGGGGTGTACGAGCGGGGCCTCAAGGAGGCGGTGCCGGGCCTGGAGGTGGATGCCGAGCCCTGCCCCCTGCTCGTTCCCCTGGTGGAGGAGGGCTGGACCAGCCGCCAGGAGACCAAGATGATCCTGCGGCGCTATCTGGCCCCACTGAAGGCGCGGCAGGTGGAGGCCCTCATCCTCGGCTGCACCCATTACCCGTTGTTGAAGCATCTGATTCAGATCCGGATCGGCCGCCGGGTGCGGATCATCGACTCCTCCGAGGAGGTGGCGGTTGCCCTGGCGCGCTTTCTGGACCAGGATCCGGGCCTGGCCGCCGCCCTGGCCGGTCAGGCGCCGGATCGCTTCTTTGTTTCGGACTGGACCCCGGCCGCGGCGGCCACCGCCCAGGCCATCTTTGGCCGGCCGGTGCATCTGGAGAAGGTGTGAGGGAGCGGCCCGGGGGCCAGGTCTTGTCACCGGCCGGGTGCTCAGGTATCGTTGGGCTGCCCTCCGGGGCTGGCCGGTTCGAGGGATGGCTGGCCGGCTTTTGTCCGGAGCGCTCATCTGACGGATAGGCACAAGAGGTGCAATCATGAAGAGGCCATGGCGTGTGCTGACGGTGCTGACCCTGCTGCTGGCAGCCCCCGGCGGCTGGACACTGAAGCTGGGGCCGGCGCCGGCCGCCGCCCTGACGGCGGACGATGTGGTGGCCGGGCTGCAGGCCCAGTATGAAAAGGCGGCCACCCTGGTGGCCGATTTCCGGCAGGTGACCCGTATGAAGGTGGCCTCCCGGGACCGGCAGGCCCGGGGGCAGGTGATGTTCAAGAAGCCGGGCCGGATGCGCTGGGACTACGTGGCCCCCGATCCCCAGGTGCTGGTGTCGGACGGCGACCGGCTGCTCATGTATTTCGAGAAGTCCCGGCAGATGATCGTCTCGTCGGCCCGGGAGGCCCTGGAGTCCGACGTCACCTACAGCTTCTTTGCCGGCAAGGGCGATCTGAGCCGGGATTTCGTGGCGGCGCCCTCGGACGAGGATCCCGGCGGACAGGACCAGTATGCGGTGGTGCTCACCCCGAAGGCACCCCATCCCCAGCTGGAGCGGCTGCACGTCTGGGTGGCCAAGACCGACTACCGCATCCAACGGCTGCGCATCGAGGACCATTTCGGTGGCAGCACCGATCTCTATTTCGAGAACCTCGAGGTCAATCGCCCCCTGGGGGACGACCTGTTCGTCTTCACGCCCCCTCCGGAGACCGAGGTCATCGAGCAGCGCTGAGGGCCGGCGTGGGTGATTCTTTCCGGGTGGCCCTGGTGGCCATGCCCTGGCCGCTCTTCAACCGGCCCCCCATCCAGCTGGGGATTCTCAAGGCCTATCTGGCCCAGGAGTGGCCCCAGGGGCGGGTGGATTGCCTGCACCCCTTCCTGGCGGTGGCGGCCCACCTGGGCACCGGCCTCTACCACGAGATCTCCCAGAGCCTCTGGCTGGCCGAGGCTTTGTACGCCGCCCTCCTCGATCCTGACCAGGCACCGGCGGCCTTGGCAGTGGCTGGCCGCGCCTGGCGCCGGCTCCGCCACCGGGGCCAGGAGACGCCGGCCACCGTCTCCCGCGGCCTGGCCGCGCATCTGGGGACCTGGCTGGGGGAGGTGGATTGGACCAGCTACCGGCTGGTGGGCTTTTCCATCTGCTACGGCCAGCTGGCAGCCAGCCTGGCCGCCATCCGTGGCATCAAGGACCGGGCGCCGGCGGTTCGGATCGTGGCCGGTGGCGCCTCCTGCGCCGGTGAGCTGGGGGCGGCCCTTGCGGCGGCTTGTCCGGAGATCGACTTCGTGGTGCCCGGGGAAGGCGAAGCCGCCCTCCTGGGCCTGTGCCGGTTCCTGGCCGGGGAGGTGGCGGAGCTGCCGGCCGGGGTTCTGGCCACAGGTCCGGGCAGCGGGCCGGGGGCACCGGCCCGGGCGGTGGATTTGGCCCGGCTGCCGGCTCCGGACTACCGGGACTATTTCACCGCATTGGGTGAGCTGTTCGGCCCGGCCGCCTTCTTTCCGGATCTCCCGGTGGAGCTGTCCCGGGGCTGTCCCTGGCGGCGGTGCGCTTTCTGCAGCCTCAACCTGCAGTGGCAAGGCTATCGGCCGAAAAAGGCGTCCCAGGTGGCCGCCGAGGTGGCGGTTCTTGCTAGCCGGCACCGGCTCTTGGATCTGGCCTTCATGGACAATGCCCTGCCGCCGGGCCCGGCCGCAGAGCTCTTCGCCACCATGGCCGCCCAGAAGCGGGACTACCGGGCCTTCGCCGAGCTGCGGGCCGGCGCCAGCACGGCGGAGCTGGCGCGGATGAGGGCGGGCGGCCTGCGGGAGATCCAGGTGGGCATCGAGGCTTTGGCTGCCGGCCTTCTGGCGCGCATGGCCAAGGGCACCACGGTCATGGACAACGTCAGCAGCATGCGTGCGGCGCTGGCGGCCGGGATCAGGCTCTCCGGCAACCTGATGATCGGTTTTCCGGGCAGCACCGAGGTTGACGTTCAAGAGACCCTGACCGTCTTGGACCTGGTCTTCCCCTGTTCCCCTCTGGACTTGGCGTTCTTCTTCCTGGGACACGGCAGCCCGGTGGACCAGGACCCGGCCCGCTTCGGCATCCGGGCCGTCTTTCCCCATCCCACGTGGCGGCGGTTGTTCGGCCCCGGCCTGGGGCGGGCTCTGGCCTTTCCGGTCAAAGGCTATGCCGGGGACCGCGGTGCCCAGGCCCGGCTCTGGGCGCCGGTGGTGCGCCGGGTCCGGGAGTGGCAGCGCTACCATCGACGCCGGGGGGCGACGGCGGTCGAGCGCCCCTTGCTCTCCTTTCGCGAGGGGGGTGACTTCCTGCTCCTGCGCCAGGAGACCGCGGCAGGCCAGGTGCTCCGCCACCGTCTGGCCGGCACCTCCCGGGCCATCTACCTGGCTTGCCAGGAGCCGGTGGCCTTGAGCGAGCTCCAGGTCGCCTTTCCCCAGGTACGACCGCCGGCCCTGGAGGGTTTTTTGGCCGAGCTGGTGGCGAAGAGGCTGCTGTTCCAGTCCGCTGGGCGCTGCCTGGCCCTGGCGGTGCCCGAGGCCGCACCAGGAGGGCAGCCATGATCGGCCCGCACGGCGGGGATATCCTGGCCACCGCCCGGCGCCTCGGCTGCCGGGTGGACGAGCTTGTCGATCTCTCCAGCAACCTCTCGCCCCTGGGGCCGCCACCGGATCTGCTGCTGCATCTGGCCGGCCATCTGCCCCAGATCGCCTGCCTGCCCGAGACAGGCAGCGAAACCCTGCAGGCGGCCTTTGCCCAGGCCCACGGCCTGCCGGCGGAGGCCGTGCTGGTGGGCAGCGGCACCACCGAATTCATCTTTGCCCTGCCGGCGGCCCTGGGCCGCGGCCGGACCCTGGTGATCGGTCCCACGTACAGTGACTATGCCCTGGCCAGCGAATGGGCAGGCCGCCAGGTCCGTCACTGGCTGCTGAGCTCGGCCGAGGATTTCCGTTTCCGGCCCGAGCAGCTCCTTGAGGATCTGGCGCCCGGGGATCTCGTGGCGCTGTGCAATCCCAACAACCCCACCGGCGGGCTGGTGGCCAGCCGGGAGCTGCGGCAGCTGGCGGCAGCGGCCCCCCGCTCGCTGTTCCTGGTGGATGAGACCTACCGGCCTTTCTGCACCGGCGATTCCTTGCTCTCGGAGGCCCTGCCAGCCAACCTCCTGGTCCTGGCTTCCTTTTCCAAGATCTACTCGATCCCTGGCTTGCGCCTGGGGTTCCTGGCCGGGGCGCCGGATCTGCTCCAGCGGCTGGAGAGCCAACGCCGGCCCTGGGGGGTCAACCGGCTCGCTCAGCTGGCCGGCCTGTATCTCTTGGCCCACGGCCGGGCCCAGGAGGAGGCGGTGCGGGCCTATCTGGCCCAGGCCCGCCCGGCCCTGGTGGCTGGCCTGGCCGGCCTGCCCGGGGTGCGGCCGCTGCCGGGCCGGGCCCACTTTGTGCTCTGTTGGCTGGCCGCGGGCCAGTCGGCCGCCTGGCTGCGCACAATGCTTCTGGAGCGGCGGGTCATGATCCGGGACTGTTCGAGCTTCGTCGGGCTCGATGACCGCTACTTCCGGGTATCTGCGGGACCGCCGGCCGCCAATCAGGCCCTCCTGGCCGCCCTGGCAGGGGTGCTGGCCGAGGCGGCCTGACCACTCCACACCCTCAACCTGTCTTACGAGGCTTCATCTATGCAGGACGACAAGGAGCATCCCCAGGAGGACGAAGGCAGCTTCGCCGATCTTTTTGCCCAGGAGGGCTTGGCCCCTCCCAGCCTGACCCCGGGCCAGAAGGTGGAGGCCCGGGTCACCAGCATCGGCCAGGAATCGGTGTTCATCGATGTGGGCGCCAAGTCGGAGGGGGTCATCCCCCGCCGGGAGCTGGAGGACGAGACCGGGACCCTGACGGTTATGGTGGGGGATCCGGTGCGGGCCTTCTTTCTGGGACGGGACAGCCAGGGGCTGGTGTTCACCACCGGCGTCGGCTCCGGGGCGGCATCGGCGGCCGAGCTGGAGCAGGCCTGGCAGACCGGCATCCCGGTGGAGGGCACGGTGACCGGCGAGGTCAAGGGTGGCTTCTCCGTGCAGGTGGCTGGCGGCCGCCGGGCCTTCTGCCCCTTCTCCCAGATGGACCTGCGCCGGGTGGGTGAGCCTGCCGCCTACCTGGGCCAGCGCCTGGCCTTCATGATCACCAACTACGGCGAGGGGGGGCGCAACATCGTCCTCTCCCGGCGTCCAATCCTGGAGGCGGAGCGGGAGCGGCAGCGCCAGGAGGCCCGGCAGACCCTTGAGGAAGGGATGACCGTGCGCGGCCGGGTGACCGGCAGCCGGCCCTTCGGGGTGTTTGTGGAGGTGGCCGGCATCGAGGGCCTGATTCCCGCCTCGGAGCTCTCCTGGGACCGGCGGGCCGCTGTTGCCTCGGTGCTCGCCGAAGGCCAGGAGGTGGAGGTCAGGATCCTCAAGCTGGACTGGGAGGCCAACCGCTTCACCTTCAGCCTCAAACAGCTGGCCGAGGATCCCTGGCTCACCGCAGCCCAGGGCTTTGCCGAGGGCTCGTGGCACGACGGTGTGGTGGCCCGGCTCACCGCCTTCGGCGCCTTCGTCACCCTGGCCCCCGGGGTGGATGGCCTGGTGCATATCTCGGAGATGGGCCAGGGCCGCCGGATCAACCATCCCCGGGAGGTGGTGCAGGAGGGCCAGGAGGTGCGGGTGCGCATCAAGGGGGTGGATGGAGATTCCCGGCGGATCGCCCTGTCCCTGGCCGAGGACGAGGTCAAGGTCAAGGCCCGGGAGGAGGCGGACTACCAGGCAACCCTCTCGGAGATCCGCCGGGAGGCCGGCCCCAGGCTGGGCACCCTGGGGGAGAAGCTGGCAGCGTCTCTTATGGGCAAGACCGAGGGCAGGAAGCGGCGGTAGCTGCGGCCAGGTGGCGGCGGCGGATCTCGAACAGCACCACCGCGGCGGCCACCGCAACGTTCAGGGACTCGACCCCGGCTGCCATGGGAATAGCCACCAGGCCGTCGAGATGGCGGCGGACACCGGGCCGGATGCCCCGGCCCTCACTCCCCACCACCAGGCCGATCCGGCCGGCCAGGTCGGTCTGGTACAAGGAGGCCGGTGCGTCGGCCGCGGTGCCGTGCAGCCAGAAGCCGGCCTCTTTGAGGCGGGTCATGGCCTGGCCGAGGTTGGTGACCCGGCACACCGGCAGCCGGGCCGCCAGGCCGGCGGAGGCCTTCACCGCGGCAGCCGACAGGGGCGCCGCCCGATCCTTGGTCAGGATGAGGCCGTCGGCGCCCGCTGCCGCTGCCGCCCGGATGACGGCCCCCAGGTTGCGGGGGTCCTCGATGCCGTCCAGGAGCACGAGCACCGCCTCCGGCCGTCCGGCCACCTGGGCCAGGAGGTCGTCCAGGGGGAGGTAGGCAAAGGGGCTGACTGCCGCCACCACCCCCTGGTGGGCCTCCTGGCGGTCAAGCCCCGGCCGCCCTGTCCCCTGCCGGAGCTTCACCCCGTGCTGGCGGCACAGGCCGATGATCTCGGCGATGCGGGCGTCTGGTCGCCGTCTGAGGACGGTGACCTCGATCACCCGGGCCGGCTGCAGCCGCAGCAGCTCCAGCACCGGGTTCACCCCCCAGATGCGGTCTTCGGCCTCCCCTTTTCCCTCTGGCTCCTTGTGCATGGCATTCCCTGCTCCACGGCATGGGGGCGGTCGGACGCGTCCGGCGGGTCCGGCGGGTCGGATCCGTGGCCTGTCCCCTGAAGCCTGCCCGGTCACCCCGCAGGCGGCACGGCCAGCAGGCGGCGCAGCTTCTCCGGCTCGGCGATGGCGTCCAGGCAGCTTGTTCCCTGGCAGACCTGGGCCCAGGCCCGGCCGTCTCCGGTGTGCATGGCGCGGGTAAAGGGCGCCAGCTCGGCCACCGTCTCCTCGCCGGGTGCGGCCAGGAGCACCTGGGTCTCCGGGCAGTAGGTGCTGCCAAGGACCGCCAGCAGGGCCCTGGTGCCGGCGGCCTCCGGAGGGCCGGCAATCGCCACCTGCCGGCCGGGCTCCAGGAGGAGCGCTGCACCGGTCAAAAACTGGCAGAAGGCGGCCGGGTAGGTCTCCACCCGACCGGCGCAGGCCGAGGCCAGGGCCTGGGCCCGCTCTGTCCAGGCGGGGGCGGCCAAGAGCAGACCGAGGCGGGCAAACACCTCCAGGGCCACCGAGTTGGCGGACGGGGTGGTGCCGTCATACACCTCTTTGGGTCGCAGCACCAGGGCCTCGGCATCGTGGGCCGTGTCGAAGAGATTGCCGTGGGCCTCATCCCGGAAGCGGTGCCACAGCTCGTTGGCCAGGGTCAGGGCCTGGCGCAGGTGCTCGGCCTGGAAGGTGGCCCGGTAGAGGTCCAGGCAGGCCCGGGCCAGGAAGGCGTAGTCTTCGGCAAAGGCCGGCACGGCCAACTCCCCCTGCCGCCAGCGCCGGTGGAGCTGGCCGGCCGGCATCATGGTGCCGAGCACGAAGGCCAGGGCCTGCTCTGCCTGCCGGGCATAGCGCTCGTCCTCCAGAACGGTGGCCGCCCGCGCCAGGGCCGAGATCATGAGACCGTTCCAGCCAGCCACCACCTTGTCATCCCGGGCAGGTCGCACCCGGCGGACCCGGGCGGCGAGCAGCTGCTGGCGGCTGGCGGCCAGGCGGGCCTCCAGCTCGGCCAGGGGCAGCGCCAGCTCCCGGGCCCAGGCGTCCAGGGGTCTGGTCAGGTGCAGGATGTTCTGGCCGGAGACTTGGCCGCTGGCCTCATCCCGGAAATTGCCCTCTTCCCGCACCCCGTAGACCCGGCAGAACAGGTCCCCTTCGCAGACCCCCAGGCGCTCCAGGATCTCGGAGCGGCGCCACAGGTAGTATTTGCCTTCCACCCCCTCGGTGTCGGCATCCTCCGCTGCCCAGAATGCGCCTTCCGGGCCGGTCAGGTCCCGGTCCACGTACTGGAGGATCTCGGCGGCCATGGTGCCGAATTCGGCGCGGCCGCAGGCCTGGCAGGCCTCCAGGCAGGCCATGGCCAGGCCTGCCTGGTCGTAGAGCATCTTTTCGAAGTGGGGCACAAGCCAGTCGGCGTCGGTGGCGTAGCGGTGGAAGCCGCCGCCCAGCTGGTCCCAGATCCCCCCCTGCCGCATGGCCACCAGGCTGGTCTCCACCAGAGGGAGGAGGCTGGGATCAGCGAGACGCCGGGCTCGGCGCAGGAGGAAGATCAGGTTGTGGGGCGTGGGGAACTTGGGCGGCGGACCGAAGCCGCCCCGGCGGCTGTCGAAGGTCCGGCGCAGGGTCTCGGCGGCCTCCTTGAGGAGCGCCGGGCGGAGCCGGCCCTGCCAGCCCTCGCCGACGACCGCCTGCAGGTGGTCGACGATGTCCTGGGCCGACTGGATGACCCGCTGCGGGTGCTCCTGCCACAGGCCGGCGGCCCGCTCCAGGAGGTCCAGGAGGCCCAGACGGTCCTGCCGGCTGCGGGGCGGAAAATAGGTGCCGGCGAAAAAGGGCAGCCGCTCCGGAGTCAGGAAGATGGTCAACGGCCAGCCGCCGGCGCCGGTCAAGGCGTGGCAGACCCCCATGTAGATCTGGTCCAGGTCCGGGCGCTCCTCCCGGTCCACCTTCACGGGGATGCTCAGGCGGTTGATCACCGCCGCTGCTGCCGGATCCTCGAAGGTCTCCCGCTCCATGACATGGCACCAGTGGCAGGTGGCGTAGCCGATGGACAAAAAAACGATTTTGCCCTGGGCCCGTGCCAGGGCAAAGGCCTCCTCGCCCCAGGGGTACCAGTCCACCGGGTTGAAGGCGTGCTGGAGAAGGTAGGGGCTCTTCTCGCGGATGAGCCGGTTGGCGGCGTGGCTGGTCATGGGATCTGGCTTCCTGGCGCTGACGCCTGCGCGTCTTTTTCCAGTCCATGCCAGAGACCGCCCGGCCGTCAAGGATTTTCTGGCATGGCCAGCACCGGCAGGGGGCGGCCGTCCGGCCGGCAGCGGCGGCGGCTGCGGCTGGCGACGATGATGGCCCGCATGGTCTCCACCGCCTCCTCCAGGGAATCGTTTTCGACCGCAAAGTCATAGAGGGGAAGGCTCGCCAGCTCCTGCCGGGCGTTGGCCAGCCGGCGGGCCACCACCTCGGGCGGATCGGTGCCGCGGCCCCGCAGCCGCCGCTCCAGCTCGGCCCAGGAAGGGGGCAGGATGAAGATGAAGAGGGCCGGCAGATCGCGGCTTCTCCGGATCTGGGCCGCGCCCTGGGTATCGATGTCCAGGACCACGTCCAGCCCCTGGCCAAGCTGCGACTCCACCGCCAGGCGGCTGGTGCCGTAGAGATTGCCGTGCACCTCGGCCCACTCCAGGAAGGCGCCGGCCGCCTGCATGGCCACAAACGCCTCCCGCCTGACGAAGTGGTAATGGACCCCGTCCTCTTCTCCTGGCCGAGGTGAGCGGGTGGTATGGGAGACCGAGAAGGTCAGGTTGGGGGTGCCGGCGATCACCCGGCCCAGGATGGTGGACTTGCCGGCTCCGGAAGGGGCGGAGACCACGAACAGACTGCCACCGCTCACGGCAGCCGGGCCTCGATCTTGCCGTCGCCGGAGGTGGCCAGGCGCAGGGCGATGGTCTCCGGCTGCACCGAGGACAGGACCACGTGGCCGCTGTCCAGGACGATCACCGAGCGGGTGCGCCGGCCCTCGGTGGCATCCACCAGCCGGCTGTTGGCCTTGGCGTCGTCCTTGAGCTTTTTGGCCGGCGACGACTTGGGATTGACCACCGCCAGCATGCGGCTGGCCAGAATGATGTTGCCGAACCCGACATTGATGACCTTGCCGTCCATGATCCTGCACCTCACTCGATGTTCTGCACCTGCTCTCTGATCCGCTCCAGCTCGTTCTTCAGCTCGACGATGGCGTGGCTGGTGCCGGCCTCGTTGATCTTGGCGCCCAGGGTGTTGAGCTCCCGTAGGATCTCCTGGGCCAGGAAATCCAGGCGCCGGCCGACCGGCTCGTCCTGGGCGAGGAAGCTCCGGAACTGTCCCAGGTGGCTGGTCAGGCGCACCAGCTCTTCCGTGACATCGGTCCGATCGGTGAGGATGGCGCACTCCTGGGCCAGGCGGACCGGGTCCAGGCCGGAAGTGCCCAGCAGCTGCTGCAGGCGCTCTTCCGTGGCCTGCCGCCGGCGGGCGGCCAGCTCCGGCGCCTGGGCTTCGATGCCCTGGACCGTGGCGGCGAAGGTGTCCAGGCGGGCCAGAAGGTCAGCCTGCAGATGCCGGCCTTCGGCGGCCCGCATGGCATGGGCTGCGGCCAGGGCCTGCTCCAGGGCGGCCGCCACCAGGGGCCAGGCCCCTTCCGGATCGTCGCTCACCGGGGTGGCGGCGATCACATCCGGATAGGCCGCCACCAGGGCCAGGTCCGCTGAAAACGGCAGGCCGAGGCTGGTGGCCAGCTCCCGCAGACAATCGTGGTACTGGCGGGCGAGGTCGGTGTTGAGGGACAGGCGCACGGCGGCCTGGGGCCCGCCGCCCTGGTCGATGGTGACGTCGATGCGGCCGCGGCCGAAGGCGCCGGCCACCGCGCGTCTGACCCGATCCTCCAGGGCGGAAAGGCTCCGGGGCAGGCGGACGTTGATCTCGCAGTACCGGTGGTTCACCGAACGGATTTCCACCGTCCAGGTGCGGGGCGGCTCGCCGGCCAGGCCGCGACCGAAGGAGGTCATGCTCAGGGGGCGGTCAGTCATGGTGCTCCTGGATCCCCGGCGCCGGCCGCAGCCAGGGCGGCGGTCAGCTCCTGGGGGCTGGTGGTGGCGGTACCCAGCTTGCCGACCACGATGCCGGCAGCGACATTGGCCAGAGCGGCAGCAGCCGCCAGGGGCAGCCCGGCGGCCAGGCCCAGGGCCAGGGTGGCGATCACTGTGTCACCGGCGCCGGTGACATCGAACACCTCCCGGGCCTGGGTGGGGATGGTCAAGGCCGGCCGGTCCCGTTCCACCAGGGTCATGCCGGCCTCGCCCCGGGTCACCAGCACGGCCTCGCAGGCCAGGCGCTCCCGGAGGCCCTGGGCCGCGGCCACCAGATCGGCCTCGCTGTCCACCGGCAGGCCGGCCATTCGCTCCGCCTCCAGCTGGTTGGGGGTGATCAGGCCGACGCCAGCAAAGAGATCCCGGTGCTGCGGCTTGGGATCCACCACCACCGGGATGCCCTTCGCCCGAGCCATGGGCACCAGACCGGCCATCAGGTCTCCGGTGACCACCCCTTTGCCGTAATCGGAGACGATCACCACCTGCACCTGCCCCAAGGCGTGGCCGATCATGGCCAGCAGGGCGGCGGCGCTGGCGGGGTCCAGATCGGCACAGGTCTCCCGGTCGAAACGAACCACCTGCTGGTGGTGGGCGATGACCCGGGTCTTGATGGAGGTGGGGCGGTCAGGGTGGCGCAGGATGGCGGTGGCCGGCGCGTCGATGGCGTCCAGCAGCTCGAAAAGCCGGTCACCGGCGGGGTCGCTGCCCACCACCCCGCACAGGCAGGCCTGACCCCCCAGGGCCCGGATGTTGTGCAGCACGTTGGCAGCGCCCCCGAGAAGAAGACTCTCCCGCCGCACGTTGACCACCGGCACCGGCGCCTCGGGGGAGATGCGGCTCACCTGGCCCCAGATGAAATGGTCGACAATGACGTCGCCCACCACCAGGATGCGGGCCTGGGGGAAGCGGGCCACTGCCGCGGCCAGCTCCGGGGCCGGTGCTGCCCGGCTGCTCATGGGCGGCTCCCGGCCGCGGCTGCCAGCACCGTTGCCATGGCCGTCTCCACTTGGCCGACCAGCGCGGCCGGCGCCATCTCCGGCTCGGCCACCAGGGTCTGGCCAGCCGCCCGGGACAGGGGCTGCCAGCGCTCGATGAAGCGGCGGTGCGGGGCGCCGGCAAAGATGGTCACGGCCGGCCGCGCCAAGGCGGCCGCCAGGTGGCCGCAGGCCGAGTCGTAGCCCAGAAAGCCGTCGGCGACGTTGATGAGACCGGCCACGGTGGCCAGGGATCCCTGGACCCCGATCACCCCGCAACCCTGGACGGGCAAGCGCTCCAGAATCTCGGCCTCCCGGACGAGGCAGCTGGCCAGGCCCTGGCCGGCGGCCTCGTCCAGCACCAGCCGGCAGCGCGCCACCCCTTCGTCGCCGGCGCCGCAGTCCAGGACCACCACCGTATCGGGTCTCATCCTGGCCAGGCCACAGACAAGCTGGGCCTCGAAATCACCAGCCACCCGCTTGCGATCGTTGCCACCCACCCCGAGGTTGACCACCACGAGATGCCGGCAGCCGGCGGCGGTCAGGCGGCTCCGGAACGCCGCTGCCCGCGCCTGGTCCTCCGGGGCCAGCCAGACCGCTGGCCAGGCAAAGGGGCCGGGGCCAAGCACACTGTCCAGCCAGTCGTTGGCCAGGGCCGACAGGGAGGGGCCGAGCAGGCCGGGCAAGGCCTGGCGGGAAGGGAAGAGACGGGTGCAGTCGGCATGGAGGGCCGGCAGGAGACCCAGCTGGGTCAGCCGGCTGTCGGGATCGAAGAGCAGGGTGCGCCCATCATCCGGGGCGCTGCCAGCCAGAAGGCGCACTTGGTCGTGCAGCGCGGGCCATTGTCCCAGCCGGGCAGCCAGCCCACCCCCGCGCGGATACTCCATGGGGACGAGGGACAGCCGTGGCCAGCCTCCGAAGAGCTGGGCCTGCTTCCTTGGCGCGACCAGGACCAGCTCAGCGGCCGGAAAGGCGGCCGCCAGCCGCTGCAAGAGGACGCTGGTGATGGCAATATCGGCGCCGATGGTAACCCGGGACAGGACCAGGCACCGCTCGACCCGGTGGCGGTTCTCCACCGGCCGGGGCCGGGCAAGCAGCTCGCAGCGCTCCACCAGCTGGGCGGGACTGGCCAGGCCGTGCTCGGCCAGGCGGCGGTCCAGCTCCTGGCCCCAGGGCAGACGGCGGCGCACCTCCTGGATGAGGCAGGCCAGGAGGCGGTTGGTGGCCCAGACCCCGGCCTGGCTGAAGTCGTCGCACAGCCTTTCCACGGCCCTGGTGTAGAGGGCCGTGGTGGCCAGGTCGCTCATGGTCGGATCTGCGGCGCAGGCCAGCTCGCAAAGCCCTCCCACCAGCACCCAGTCCAGCTCCTGGCTGTCCAGGGCCTGATGCGCCAGGCCGGCCGCCAGGGCAGCCAGACGCTCGCCCAGGGGGCGGGGTTCGGTCTTTGGGTCCGAGCTCGTGGTGTCGTCGTGGTCCATCAACAAGGCCCAGGAAGGAAGCGCTGCCAGGGGAGTCTCACAAAGGGCGGATTATAGACGCCGCCCCTTCTTCCGGCAACCGCCATCATCGTAATCTCTTGAGTCATCGCGGCTTCTCGGCGGTGACGATCAGGGTGCGGCCCAGGAGCAGGGGCCAGGAGTTGATCGCCCCCAGAAGCCCGCGGTTGCCGCTGTCCAGGCTGCCGGACCGGCGGCCCAGCAGCAGCCGGTAGCCGGCCGTGGCCAGCCGCAGGGGCCAGGCCAGGAAAAGCCCCCAGAACAGGGCCGAGCGGCGGTAGCGGTCCACCCGGACGGCCAGGTTGGCAAAGCCCGCCTTCCTCAAGGCATAGGCCAAAAAGTACCAGGAGACCGGATGGATGTGGCCGCCCAGCTCCCGGGGATCAGGATCCAGGGGCAGGGGATCGAAGAGCTCCGGGAAGCCGCAGGCAAACTGCTTGGCACGGCTGCGCAGGTTCAAGAGGTTGGGGGTGGTGATCACGGCCAGGCCACCGGGCGCCAGGATCCGGTAGATCTCCCGGGCGAACTGGAAATGGTTCTCCAGGTGCTCGATGACCTCCACCGAGCAGACCGCCGCAAAGGAGGCGCCGGGAAAGGGCAGAGCTGCGTTGAGATCCGCCTGCTGGCACCGGACGCCGGGCACCCGGAAATACTGGGGCAGAAGATCGCAGGCCACGATGGCACCAGCCAGGTCCGTCTCCCCTCGTGCCAGCAGATGGCGGGCGATGAGGGCGGAAAGGTACCCTTCGCCGGCCCCCAGGTCCAGGATGGGCCGGGGCCAGGGCTGACGTTCGGCCAGGATGTCGAGCACCCACTGGTTGGTCACCGGCAGGGAGCGGGAGCTGATGTCGTCCGGGATGGCTGCGGGCATGGGCAGGGCTCAGGAGCTGGCTGCCGGAAGGTCCTGGGAGCGGCGGCCCGCCTCCCGGAGCTTGGCGTACTTGTAGAAGGTATTGACCCCGTCCGAGACCGCGATGACGAGGCCCTCAGGGCCATCGAGAAAGCCGGCCCGCAACAGGTAGTTGTGGACAAAGGCCCACAGGGCCCGGAAAAGCGCGGTGAGGATGCCGGCCCGCCGGCCCTGGCGGAAGAGCTCTGCCGCGCCCAGGCTGGAGTAGCGGTTGATCTTCTCCAGGACCTGGGCGAGATCCCGGTTGGTGTCGTGCACGATGGGCTGGGAGAGCTCGGCCACCGGGCCGTCCACCTCCAGGGCCTCGTGCACCAGCCGGGCGGCCATCCGGGCGCGACCCTTCCGGAAGAGGCGCACGGTCCGGTCCGGCCACCAGCCGCCATGCCGGATCCAGCGGCCGGCAAAAAGATTCTTGCGGGGCAGGGAAAAGGCCGCCGGCGCCTCGGGGTTGGCGATGGCGGCGGCCAGCTCGGCAGCGGTCTCGGCCGGCAGGCGCTCATCGGCGTCCAGGAGCAGGATCCAGGGCTCCTGGCAGGCATCCATGGCCCGCTGCTTCTGGACGCCGAAGCCCTGCCAGGGGGCAACGATCACCCGGGCGCCCAGGGCCTTGGCCACCGCCACGGTGTTGTCGGTGCTCTCCCCATCCACCACCACGGTCTCGGCGGCAAAGGCCACCGAGGCCAGGCAGGCCGGCAGCCGGTCCGCCTCGTTGCGGGTGATGGTGGCCACCGACAGGGGCAGGCGGGCCGGTCCGCTCACGGCCGCTCCGGCACCGTGCCAGCCGGGGGCACCAGGCCCTGGCAACAGCGGAAATCGGCCCGGCTCAAGCTCTCCGCGAGCCGCCGATCGTTTTCGGCCAGCCGGCCATCCACCCGGCTCGGGTGGCCAAGGTGGAAGACCAGGGCCCGGAAGGGATGATCCTTCCTCATGACCCCGTACTTGAAGAGCCGGCCGGCCAGGTCGGAGTCCTCCCGGCCCCAGCCCTCGTACGCCTCGTCAAAGCCGTTCACCGCCTCCAGGTCCTGGCGCCAGAGTCCGAGGTTGCAGCTCTTGATGCCCGCCAACCGCCGGCTGCGGCGGGCGGGCCAGAGCGGCACCGGCAGGAGATGATGGGCGTTGCCCAACTGGCCTCGGGCCGCCAGGCCGAAGAGCTGGCCGGGACGGTCCAGATCGGCAGCGGAAAACGCCTCCGCCATCCCCTGGGCGACCAGAAGCCGCTTGCCCTGCACAAAGACGCCGGGCTCCGCCATCTCCAGGTGGTCGGCCAGCCAGCGCCGCACCGGCAGACAGTCGCCGTCCAGGAGCAGGATGTACCGGCCGCGGGCCTGCCGGATGGCGGCGTTGCGGATGCGGGCCGCCCGGAAGCCCTGGTGCTCCTGCCAGACATGGCCCAGCGGCACCGGAAAGTCGGCCTGGCGCCGGCGGATGAGCTGCCGGGTCGGCTCTCCGGAGCCATCGTCCGCCACGATCACCTCATCCGGCAGCCGGGTCTGGGCGGCCAGGGCGTCCAGGGCCCGCGCCAGGGCCGAGGGCCAGTCACAGGTGGTGACGATGACGCTGGTGAAGGGCATGATGCTGACCGCCTACTGGGCCGGGGTATCGGCGGGCAGCTTCCTGGCCTCTTCCACCAGCATGATCGGGATGTCGTCCCGGATCTCGTAGAGAAGCCGGCAGGCGGCACAGATGAGGCCGTCGCCCTGGGGGGTGAGGGTCAGTGCGCCTTTGCACTGCGGGCAGGCAAGGATCTCCAGCAGCTCCTGGCTGATCATGGTGTATGGCCTCCGCGTTTGGTGGTCAGTGGTCTGCAGCTGTCCGGATGGCGCCGTCGTGCCGGATTCCGTCAGCCGGGGGCCCGCCCTGGCGCCACGATTTTCCCCAGGTTCTCACGATCCGTCGCCCAGCAGCCGGGGTTATCCACGATGTATTGGCGAATGCGCTGCAAGGAGCCCTGATCGCGGATGACGTGCTCATAGTAGCTGCGTTGCCAGACCGGTGCACCGGGTGTACCACGGCGCGCGTTGATCTGTCTCGCGGCAGCCGACTTGAACGAACCGACCATGGAGGCCACCGATCGCGGTCTTGGTCCCATGGGGGAGGCCAGAGGATGGGCAGGGCGCGCCGGCGCCTCCTGCGCCTCCGCCGTCCATGTTTCGCACGGGCACCCTGGCGATGGCACCCCTCCCGGCGCCGGGCCCAGTGGCGAGACCGGCTGGCCAAGGACGAGAATGCCGTGCACGTGGTGGGGCATCACCACCCAGGTATCCAGGGGCACCGTTGGGAAATGGCCGGCAAGCGCCAGCCAGCACCCGGCAACAATCTCTCCATATTCGTTTCGTTGCACGCCGCCTTCCGTCGCGTCGCCGAACAGGCACAGGCGGTCTCCAGTGCAGATGGTCACCGCGTACGCCCCGGACTGGGAATAATCGAAGCCCTTGAGGCGAAGGGACTGGCGATGATGCCGGTCAGGGTCGAATACCATGGCCCGGATGCAGAGCCCGCCGGACGCCCCGTTCCCAGGCCGGCCCGTGGCGCAACGGGGCGAACAGGCCGGCATCCAGTCCCACTTGGCTGGCCAGGGAGCGGGCCACCAGGGGATTGACCGCCACCGGCGGCAGGCCCAGCTCGGCCACTGCCAGCCGGCACAGCGTAAGGGCCGGCTGGGCGCCCTCTCTGGCCGCAATGGCGCTCACCACCTGGTGGTGGCGGGCGAGGACCGCCAGGCCAGCATCGAGATGGGCCGCCACCGCCGTCCCGGCCTGGGGCGGCGCCCAGGCGGACAGAAGATGCCGCACCCCGGCGAGCCCTGCCAGCCGGCGCAGGGAGGCGATGCTGGTGGCGGCATCGTCGTAGATGGGCAGATCCCCGGCCACCGGCACCGCATCGCCGCAGCACAGCACCCCCTGCTCCTCCAGCAGGAAGGAGACCGAGCCGGGCGAATGGCCCGGGGTATGGAGCACCCGCACCGCGAGCCCCGCCTCCAGCTCGATGACCTGGCCGTCGGCGAGCGCCATGTCCACCGGCACCGAGCCGGCCACCA
>JBFMBH010000081.1 GCA_040755095.1 Thermodesulfobacteriota bacterium | reverse complement strand
GCCAGGAGAACCCGGTCTACTATGTCCAGTACGCCCACGCCCGCCTGGCCTCCATCGACCGCCAGGCCCGGGAGCGGGGCATCCCGCCCTTGCCCCTGGCCGAGGTGCCGATTGGCCTCCTGGCCGAGCCGGAGGAGCTGGAGCTTCTGCGGCTCCTGGCCGGCTTTCCTCGCCTGGTGGCGAGCGCGGCCGTCGAGCTGGAGCCCCACCGGCTGGTCTTCTTCCTCCTCGACCTGGTGGGTCGCTTCCACAGCTACTACAACAAGCACCGGGTCATCTCGGAAGACGCGGCTCTCACCCAGGCCCGATTGGCCCTGGCCGCGGCCTTGCGCACCGTGATCGGCAACGGCCTGCGGCTCATCGGCGTCACCGCGCCCACCAGCATGTAGGGGCCGGCTCATCCCCGCCGCCATGGCCGCCAAGAAGCCTGGCAAGCGCCCGCGGATCCGCTTCGAGCTCACCTGGTCCGGCCTCTGCGGCCTGGGCGTCGTCCTTTTCTGTCTGTGTCTGTGGATGTTCCTTCTGGGCATCTGGGCTGGCCAGACCATTTTGGTGCCCGCCGGCGACTGGCGGGAGGCCGGCCGCTTCGGTCTCGGCAGCGTGGCCGCCGATCTTGCCGGCCGCGAGCCGGCCAAGACCGCGGCGCGGCCTGCTGCCACCCAAGGGACGGCCCGGAAGCCGGCTCCGGACCACGAGGAGGAGACGCCCGCCGGTACCTCCTTCACCCTGCAGGTGGGCGCCTTCCGGGAAGAAGAGCACGCCCAGCAGACCGTCGCCGTCTGGCGGCAGCGGGGCCAGCCGGTCTTTACCGAGCGCATCGACACCGAGGCCGGCACCCTGAAGCGGGTCTACGTCGGCCTGTTCGATGACCTGGCCGCTGCCAACGCCCTGGCTTTGAAGCTCAGCCGCGAGGAGCACCTGGAGGCCACCATCACCCTCCTCCCCGTCACCGCTCGCCGGGAGCCATAGGCTCGCCGGCGGTGTCCCTGCCACCGCCACTGCCGAGCCCTGCCTGACCCGAGGGCCCCGGAACAGGTCGTCCCCGGACGGCGTCCCTCTGTCTCACCGCCCGTTCATCACCCCTCTTTGCCGCCCGCCAGTCCTCCCCCGGGAGGTGCACGGAAGGCCGTGCCGCCGGCCGGTGCTGCCTGGACGGTGGCTGCCCTTTTCCAGCAGAAACTTCTTCTTGACCATAGTGAATCGCCAGGGGTATGCAAGTCATGTTGGTGAATGTCTCGTGGCGTGACGGGACGGTGCCAGGGCCGGCGCCAGGCCCGACACGTGGCCAACGACTGGCAGGCAACGCTGTTGCCGCTCGGCACGGGTGAGCGGAAATCGTGAGCCAAAGGAGGTCACAAGATGCTCTTGTCCCTGCAGGATCCGCAGCTGCACTCCACGTTCGCGCAGGTGGCCACAAAACAGACCCGCGTGGTCCAGGTCGGCACGGCAAGCCACACCATCACGACCCCCTTCGCCTCGCCCCACGACTGGCGGGACGTCTGGATCTACTTCCTCATGCTCGATCGCTTCAACCGCGCCGATGGCAAGCCACCGGCAGCCATGCCCTTTGACCAGCCCTTCGGTGGCTTCCAGGGTGGCACCTTCAACGGGGTGCGCGAGCGGCTGCCCTATCTCCGGGATCTCGGTGCCGGCGCGATCTGGCTGTCACCGGTGCTGAAGAACCGCCAGTCCGATCCGGGCACCTTCCACGGCTACGGCATCCAGGATTTCCTGCAGCCGGAGCCGCGGTTCGCGTCGGCGCCGGGCAAGGCCGAGGAAGAGCTGCGGGCCCTGGTGGACGAGGCCCATGCCCTGGGCCTCTTTGTCATCTTCGACATCGTGCTCAACCACGCCGGCGACGTCTTCGGCTACACGGGTCTGGGCGCCTCGGCACCGGGCGGCGGCATGGTGCGGCCCATCGAGTGGCGGGACGCCACGGGTCAGGCCCGGCCAGACTTTCCGGTCATCGAGAGCGTTCCCACCGGTCAACGGGAGCCCGACGGGCTGGTCTGGCCAACGGAGCTGCAGCGCAACGATTTCTTCCGCCGGCAGGGCAAGGGAGGGGAGGGGGGCGGCGACTTCGAGTCGCTCAAGGAGCTGGTTACCGCGAACCGGGAGGTCCGCAACGCCCTGATCCTGGCGTACCAATACGCCATCGCCCGCTACGACGTGGACGGCTTCCGCATCGACACCCTCAAGTATATCGAGCGGGACTTCGCCCGCACCTTTGGCAACGCCATGCGGGAGTTTGGCCTTGCCATCGGCAAGAAGAACTTCTTCTCCTTCGGCGAGGTGTTCGACGAGGAGGAGCGGATCGCCGAGTTCATCGGCCGGAGCACCCAGGATGGGGACGATCTGGTGGGCGTGGATGCGGCGCTGGACTTCCCGCTCTTCTTCCGCTTGCCCTGGGTCGCCAAGGGATTCTCGCCGCCGGCCGCGGTCATCGAGGTCTTTCGCCGCCGCAAGGAGATTGAGCGCCACATCATGACCAGTCACGGCGAGGCGGGACGGTTCTTCGTGACCTTCCTCGACAACCACGACATGAAGGAGCGGTTCCGGGGGGCCGGCATGGATGGCCCTGACCCGTACGATCCGCAGGTCATCCTCGGCATCGCGGTGCTGTTCGGCCTGCAGGGCATCCCTTGCCTCTATTACGGCACCGAGCAGGGCCTGCACGGCCGGGGCGGCAGTGACCAGCACGTGCGGGAGGCCCTCTGGGGCAAGCCAGACGCCTTTGACCCCCAGCACCCGTTCTACCAGGCCATTCAGCGGCTGTCCGCGATCCGGAGCGCCCAGCCGGCGTTGCGCTACGGCCGGCTGTATTTCCGGCCGCTTTCAGGGGACGGGGTCCATTTCGGGGCGTCGTCCTTTGCCCCGGGGGTGCTGGCCTTCTCCCGGATCCTGAACGATCGCGAGGTGCTGGTGGTGGCGAACGCCAGCACCCAGGGGGACTTCCAGGGATACGTGCTGGTCGATCTGTTCATCAACCAGGACGGCGAGCAGTTCCAGGTGCAAAACGATGCCGGTGCCGCGGCGCCCGGACCGGTGGAAACCCGCTCCGGCCTGGAGATCCACGAGATCGACGGCGGGGTCACGACCGGCCCGGCGCGGATGATCCGCGTCACCCTGCGCCCCATGGAGGCCCAGATCCTGGCCAAGGGCGCCTGAAGGCCGCCGGTCTCAGATGAGGTCGTGGCCGCACAGCTGTCTGCTGATGGCGTCGATGACGAAGGCGGTGATCTTGGGCTTGGCATACAGGCGCCAGCCCAGCAGGAAGAAGAAGCCGCGCACCTTCTGGTCCCACAGGCGCTCGTGGGCCAAGGCGCCAAAGAGGGCATCCAGGCGGGTCTCGATGGGCCCTTGCAGGCCAAGGGGCACCACGACCCCCCGCGGCCAGTCGGGCTCCCGCTCCTCGGCCCGCGGCTCGTGCCGGGGGTTGAGGTCCGGCATCAGGGGGATGACGGGCAGGTGCAGGGCCCCTGGCCCGGCGGGCCCTTGGCCGGGGATGCCGAGCTTCTCCTTCTGCTCGGCGGTCCACTGGCGGAACAGGGGGTTCTCCGCCGGCAGGGTGAGATGCTGGGCCAGGAAGCGCTGGCAGTTGCGGCGGCCGAGAAAGAAGTCGTGCTGGCGATAGAGGGGGTGGAGAAAGCCGCCGAAGCCGCCCAGGCTGCCGCAGGCCAGGGAGGAGCCGGAGTCGGCGGTCACCCGGTCCTGCCGGACCGGCGCGATGAGGAAGCGGCTGTAGATGGTGTCCTCGGAGGCGAGCGCCACGTCCTGGGGCCGGAAGCGGGCCTGGTTCTTCAGGGCGGTAAAGGTGGCGACGAGGGCGCTCAGCAGCCAGGTTTCGGCCATGGTGCTGGGGCCGTGCTTTTCGGGCCCCACAAAGGGGTCGATCATGATCACGGCCCGGTCCGCCTTCCGCCCGTCCCGCTCGTTGCGGGCCAGGGGATCACCGCCGGCCAGCTCGACCCGGGCCAGCTCCAGAGGCTCGTTGTCGATGGTGCCGCCGTCGACATTGACGCACCGGTAGCCGGAGCCGGGATCCGGGTTGACCCTGGCCGACCAGGCCGGCCGGATATGGAGCACCCGGGCCGGCTCCCCCGGTCCGCCGGGCACCACCACCGGCAGCCGGGCATAGTCCGAGGTCCGGCGGCCGAGCTCCCGGGGCGCCAGCCCCACCGGAAAGGCGCCTGAGGCCAGCGCCGCCGTAGCAAAGGTTTCCCAGGTCCCGCCCCATTTCGGCCCGTTGTCCGGATAGCGCAAGGCATACTCCTCGGCACGGAGGGCCGGTGCTGCGCCCCCGCCCAGTCCGGCCAGGGCGAAGCGCATGGTGTCGCCGTGCATCATCATGGGATGGCTGTACCCGGTGCCCCCCAGGTCCAGCTGGAAGGGGACGCCCCGCAGGTTGGTGATCGTGAAGATGAAGCGCAAGGGATCGACCAGATAGGGCCGGGCCTTGGCCGGGACCCCCTGACCGTAATCCATGGCCTTGCGGGCGATCTCCAGGAGGCGGGTGGAGTCCAGCACCGAGACCGGCCGGGCCTGGTCGCCAAGATCCCGGGTTTCCAGGAGATGGCGGATGTCGATCATGTTGACCCAGCTGTCGTAGAGCGGGTTGTCGCTGCCGTCCCCCGGGTCGCCCAGGCGGCGGTGCGGGAAGTCGTGCCTGAGGCAGGCGCCGAGAATGGCGGCGGCGATGGCACCGGCCGAGGCGCCACTCACCGCCCGCAGGCGCACGGCATGACGGGGCGCCACGGGGTCGCCGGCCGCCTTCCTTGCCTCCCAGGCGTCCAGGGCCTGGATGAGGAAATCGATCACCCCGGCGGTGTAGGCGCCCGCCGAGATGGCGCCGGCCATGGTCAGGGCGAGGTCGAAACAGGGCAGGTGCTGCTCGTCATCGGACATGGTCTCTTTCTCCCCGGAAGGCACCTCCCCGCACCGGGGAGCCGTGCTATTCGTACCGCCAGAGCCTGAATACTGTTTGCGGCCCATGTGTGTCAAGTGGAAAGGAAAGCCATCAGAACACAGCTCCTGTGTGCTGCTGCTGACCGGAAAGCTTGCACCGGTCACCGGGCCCGGCAATGGGGCGGCGGGCAAGGCTGGTGGGGTGCTGGTACGGGGCAGCCGGCGGGTCTGAGCCGACCGAGCGGTCGGACGGGTCCGAGCGGTCCGGCGAGACCCGCCGGCCCTGCGCCCGTTCGAGGCGGCCGGCGCCGGCGGCCGGCCGCTCTTCGCCGCGGCCTAGCGGTGGATGGGCACGGTGGGGAAGAGATCCGGGTCGGTGTGGGGAATGACCCGGCTGCCGGAGAAGCGGATCATGAAATCGTGGTTGACGTTCAGCTCCAGATAGGTGATGCGCCGCACCAGCTCCCGGGAGCGCTGGCGGGCTTCGCCGTCCATGAGCAGCAGCTCGGCGCCGGCTAAAGAGGTGTTGCCCCGGGGCTGGTAGAAGGCCAGGGGCAGGTCCGGCAGCATGCCGATGACAATCGCCTGGCGAGGATCGATGTGGCCGCCGAAGGTGCCGGCCACGTGGATGGCGGCCAGATCCTGAAAGCCCAGGCCCACCTGGCCAAGCAGGGTGGTGAGGATGGCGTACATGGCTGCCTTGGAGCGGATGACCGCATCGCAGTCCACCTGGCCAAAAAGAATCGGCTGGCCGCCGGCCGTTCTTTCCGCAGGGACGACGATCAGGGCCGGCCCTTCCGGGGTGGCGGTGAAGAGAGCAGGGGCGCGCTGGGGCTGGAAGCGGCCCCGGAAGTCGATGAGCTGGGCCAGGTAGAGCTCGGCCACCAGATCGATGATCCCGGAGCCGCAGATGCCCTGGGCCGGCTGGTCGCCGATGGTCTGGCAGCTGAGGCGGCGGGCGGCATCGATGCGGATGCGGCTGACCGCGCCTGGCGCGGCCCGCATGCCCATCCGCGCCACGCCGCCCTCCAGGGCCGGACCGGCGGCGCCGGCGCAGGCCACGAGCCAATCCCGGCTGCCCACCACCACCTCGGCGTTGGTGCCCACGTCCACCAGGAGGGCCGGCCGCTCCCCCTGGTCGAGGCCGGTGGCCAGAATGCCGGCCAGGAGGTCGCCGCCAAAATAGGAGCCCACGGACGGCAGCACCCAGACCGGGGCTGCCGGATGGATGGCCAGGTCGATCTCCCGGGCATGGCCGGGGTCGGGGGCATTGACCAGCGGGATGTACGGCTCCCGGCAGAGCTGGCGGGGATCGAGGCCCAGGAAGAAATGGGTCATGGTGGTGTTGCCCGCCGCTGCCAGGGCCACGATGCCGCCCGGATCGAGACCTGACCGGGCGGCCAGCTGCCGGGCCAGGTCGTTCACCCCCTCGATCAGGAGCCGGTGCAGGCGGTCAAGGCCAGGGCCAGCCGCGCCGTGGATGCGGGTGAGAACGTCGGCACCGAGTCCGATCTGGGGGTTGTCCCGCTGGCCCCGGGCCAGAACCTGGCCGGTGGCCAGATCCAGAAGGCTGGCCTCGAGGACGGTGGTGCCCAGGTCCAGGGCCAGGGCTGGCACCAGGCCGGGGGCGCCGGCGGCAAAGCCCATGAGCTCGGGGCCGGCGGGCAGATTGGCCACCAGGGCATGGCCGCGGAAGCCGGCGGCCCGGAAGGACGCCGCTGCTGCTGCCAGCTGGGGCCAGGGCACCCCAGGGGGCTGGCCGGCCAGGGCCGGTGCCAGGGCCCGGAGCAGCCGATCCAGGTCGGCGGTGTTGTCGGCCAGGCTGGGCGGGGCTGCCTGCACCGGCAGGGCCGACACCAGGGGGCTGCGGGCCTCGCTCATGATTGCCGCTCCCGGCGGTTCGTGGTACATGTGTCCTTTCCGGCCATTCCCGCCACGGGCGCTTCGCCGGCCACCCCCATCCCCATGCCCATCCTTCTTGCCTCCTATCTGGCGGCCGAGATCCTGGCCTTCCTGGTGGCCAGCCTGGCCATCGTAAACGGCGTTCTTCTTCTGGGCAAGCTTGTTCCCTTCCTGGATACGCTGCTGGACCTGGGCATCGGCGCCGCCGACCTGGTCCGCATCGCGGCCTACCTCACCGCAGCGGTCAGCCGCTTCACCATGCCCCTGGCCACCATGGCCGGCGTGCTCCTGGCCTTCGGCCGCCTGGGCCACGACCGGGAGATCATGGGCCTGTTCGCCGCTGGCATCGGCGTCCGCCGGCTGCTGCCGCCGGTGGCAGCCGTGGCTGCGGCCTGCGCCTTCATCACCGGCCTCTTCACGGTGGAGCTGGTGCCCGCCAGCCAGGAGGCCATGCGGGGGCTGCTCCTCTCCCTGGCCAAGGAGAAGATCGACCGGGGCCTCAAGCCCCAACGGTTCAGTGACAGCCTGGGGCAGGTGGTCCTGTATGTGGACCGGATCGACCGCCAGGCCGGCCGCCTGGAGGGGGTGTTTGTCAGCGACGGCCGCCACCGGCCACAGCCGGTGATCATCACCGCCCGCTCGGGCTCGCTGGCCGCCAATCCTGCTGCCATGACCGTGCTCCTGGAGCTGGTGGACGGCTCCATGCACCGCAGCGATGGCGAGGTGAGCGAGACCGTCCGCTTCGCCACCTACCAGGTGGTGATCCCCATGGCCGCACCCCGCTATGTGGCGGGCCGTGACGCCCTGGCCATGGATCGCCGGAGCGCCGATCTGGCCGAGCTGGCCGCCGCAGTCCGGCAACAGGACCCCGGCAGCGCCAAGGCCATCGAGCTGCGGCAGGAGCTGCACCAGCGGCTGGCCCTGCCGGTGGGCTGCCTGATCCTCAGTCTTCTCGCCATGCCCCTGGCCATCCAGACCGGCCACGCCGGGCGCGGCCTGGGGATGACGGTGGGACTGCTTCTCTTTGTCGGCTACTATGTGCTGATGACGGCGGGCGGCATTCTGGCCGAAGGCCGCTGGCTTGGCCCTGGGCTCGCGGTCTGGCTGCCCAACCTGGCGTACGGCCTCCTGGCCGCCGGCTGGCTGTGGCGGCTCGAGCGCTGCGGTCTGCTTGTGGGGGAAGACCTGGCCAGTCGGCTGCGCCGTCTTCTCGGCCGGGGCCGGGAGGAGCAACGGTGAGCCTCCTGACCCGCTACCTGGTGACCCGCTTCCTGGCGCTCCTGGGGCAGGTGGCCGGCGGTCTGCTCGGCATCTACCTGGTGGTGGATCTTTTCGAGAAGATCGACGACTTCCTGGAGGCAGGGCAGCCCCTGTCGATGGCAGCGGCCTTCTTCGTCCTGCGCCTGCCGGCCGTGGCGGAGGAGCTCTTGCCCGTGGTGGTGCTCCTGTCCGGGGTGCTGGTCTGCGGGCTTCTGGTCCGTAACCGGGAGTGGCTGGCCTTGCAGGCGGCCGGGATCGGGCTGCCCCGCATCCTGGCGCCGGTCTTTCTGGCCGCCCTCCTGGTCACTCTGGCCGGCGCTGTCAGTGCCCAGTGGCTGCAGCCGGCGTGCAACCGGGCCGCCAACCGGATCTGGCACGAGCTGGTCCGCCAGGAGGAGCACACTGGGGTGGTGCGGGCCGGCCGTACCTTCTTCCGGGGACAACAGGGCATCTACACCTTCATCCAGCCGGGTGTGGATACGGACCGGCTGCAGGATTTCGTGTATCTGGAGTGGGACGAAGAAATGGCGCCGCGCCTCCTGGTGAGTGCGGCGGTGGCCCGCTGGACCCCGGCCGGCTGGCAGCTGGAGGGCGGCCTGGTCAAGGAGCGCACGCCGGAAGGCGGCTTCCGCACTGCCTTCGCTCCCGTCGATCCGGTGGCCCTCCCGGAATCGCCGGCCGAATTCTTCGAGCCTGGCTATCGCCGGGAGGAGCTGTCCCTGACCGATCTCCTCGCCCGGGCCCGAGCCAGCGGCACCCGGGCCCGGGAGGCGTGGCAGGACGTCCAGTCCCGGCTCAGCTACCTTCTTCTGGGCCTGCCACTTCTGGCCCTGGGCCTGCCGGCCTTCCTGGCCGTGGCCCGGCGCTGGGGGCGGGACTTGTCCCTGGCCGTGCCCTTGAGCGCCGCCCTGGCCTTTCTGGCCTGGGGGGCCTGGGGCACGGGCCAGGCCCTGGCCCGGGCCGGCGATTTGCCGGCGACCGTGGCGGCCTGGGGGCTGCACCTCCTCCTGGCCGGCCTGGGACTGGCCTGGCTGCGGCAGCAGAACCGATGAGGCGGCCACCAGAGCTGACTTCCGGGCGGTGCACTCCTTTTGGCGCGCCCGCGTATGGCAACCCACAGGTCCCATGACTCCCATGACTCCCCTGGACCCATGGGACCTATGGGACCTAAAGGACCTGTGGGAGAGCACCCTGGCGGACTTCCGGCGTTTCCCCCGGTTGGGTGCGCCCCGCCCATGGCAACTCTCGCCAGAAGCCACCCATCATCCGCTGCCCAGGGATGGGTGAGGACGCCCGGAGGTCGGAATGGACCGCTGGCGGCGTCAAAAACCAGGAGGTGCGAGCCGTCATGAGCCTCGATCAGACAGCCCGGGAGACCAGGAGCCAGAAGGAGCGGATCGGCATTGTCGGGGTGCCGCCCCGGGCGGTGATCGCGGACCTGTGTGATCGAGGGGTCACGATCCTGGACCTGGACGAGCCCCAGCCCGGCGTGAGCCTGGAGGCGGCCTCCCCGGTGCCGCGGGCCTATTGCGCCATCCTGCGCACGGTGGTGGCCAACGCCGTCTCCCTGGACCTGACCGGTATCGTCGTCGATGTGGGGCCGGGCAAATGCGATGGCGCCCGGGCCGTGGCCGCCATCCTCGAAGACCTCCTGGGCATCCCGGTGCGCTGCTGCGAGAATCGGGACCAGGAACAGCTGGGCAACCCGATCTGCACCTCCACCGCGCCCCTGGTGGACAAGCTTCTCGCCATCACCCAGGGGGTACGCCGCCCGGCGCCCGCCAGCCCCCGGGCGGTCTGCCGGCCGAGCGCCGGCTTCTGGGGGGTGCCGCCCCGGGACTTCTCTTTGCTGGCGCTTTTCCCGGACACCACCCATGTCTATGGCTGGAGCCGCTGCATGGAGAACAAGACGCCGGCGGATTTCGAGCTGGAGTGCCTGGTGAACCCGGCGGTGCCCACGGTCTTCTTTGCCCAGGCCTTTTGCGCCAAGACCGCCCTGGCCCGGCACCTGGCCAGCCGCCATCCCCGGGGTCTGTACCTGGATGCCGATGTCGCGGCCAGCGCCTCGCTCAGGGCCAAGATCGAGGCCTTTCTGGAATTGAGCGGGGTGGCGCCATGATGGTGGGCGATTTCGGCACCTCCTATGCCAAGATCTGGGACTTGGCGGTGCCCGGCCGCGAGCCGACGGTCCTGCCCAACCGGGAGCTGGCCGCCGATCTGACGGTGGAGGTGGCCACCGGCCACAGCGCCCGCCGCTATGGCCGGCGGGTGGTGAACGAGCTGGTGGCCCTGGCCCGGGGCGGCGAGGCCCTGATCGGCCGGCCGAGCTTCCTCCTGGTGGACTGCGGCAGCCGGGACATCAAGTACGTGCGCTTCCAGGACGGCCAGGTCCAGGACATGGGCTGGAACGCCGAATGCGGCGCCTCCCTGGGCTTTTCCATCGAGCTTCTGGCCAGCTACTACCATGTGGATTTCCGGAGGCTGGCGGCCCCCCGGGAGCATTTCCCGGTGACCTGCGGGGTCCTGGGCATGAGCCAGATCTTCGATGCCATCATCAATGGCCTGCCGGAGGAGCAGGCGGTGGCCCGCTATGTGCGGGGCATTGCCCTGAACGCTTACCGCTTCGCCGGCTCGCCCGAGGAGATCTTTTTGTCCGGCGGGCTGTGCGACAACCCGGTGTTCGTGGCCAGCCTGCCCTGCCGGGTGGTGCCCCTGGGCCGCTTCGTGCTCCTGACCGGCCTGGCCCGGCTGGCCACCCCTGAGGCAAGCACGGCCGGGAAGGCCGGGGCAGCAGGTTGAGGCCCCCCCGCCCAAGGGTGTCATGAGCGACGGCCAGCCTCCTGACCAGCGCGTCAGCTGCATGCACTGCCAGCACTTCTACATCACCCACGAGGTCTCCTTCCCTTACGGCTGCCGGGTCATGGCCTTCAAGAGCCGGCAGCTGCCCTCGATCACCGTCCGTGCCAGCTCCGGCATGGCCTGCCAGCTCTTCCTGCCCAAGAAAAAGGACAGCCGCCCGGGCACCTGAGCCCGGGCGGCTGCCGTGGGGCAGGGGGGCCCTTCCTGCTACCGGGGCTGGTGGGTGGCGCGCATGGTGGCGGCCAGCTCCCTGATCTCGCCCAGGGCCTTGGTCATCATCGACCAGCCGTACCAGTAGGCGTAATCGGGATTGACGTGGAAGAAGGCCTGGTAGGTGCGCATGCGGTGCTTCATGTACATCTCGCAGAGCACCTGGTCGATGAAGGACAGCTTGTCTGTGTCGCCGCCGCCGGTCTGCATGAAGTACAACAGATCCGGGTAGGCGAAGGCGTAGTTGGCCGGCTTCTTGATGATGCCATCCCGGTAAAGCCCGGCCACGATCTCGATGGCCTCGGCCATCAGCCGGTCTGCCTTGCGCAGGATCTCATCGCCCATCTCCAGCTGCCCCCGGGCGTAGCGCTCGGAGTGACAGCTCGTGCAGGTCTTCACCATCTTCTCCCGCTCGGTGCTCCAGGCCTCCTCGGTGAGGCGGGCCAGGTCTGCGGCCTTGACCGCCTCCAGCCGGGCGGTGGGCTCGCCGGTCTCCGGATGGAGCACCCCCAGGGCCTTGAGGATGGTGACCCGGTCCGCGGCCCACTGTTTGTCCGCCGGCAGGGGCAGACGCACGCCCAGGAAGCCCCAGGCGGTGCGGTTCTCGTGGTTGCCGCCGGCCATGTGGCAGTTCTGGCAGGTGGGGGCTGCCGCGGTCTGGGGCAGGTTGCCGGAGGCCTTGGCGTGCCAGCGGGTGCCGTGCTTGGCACTGGACCACATCTCCCACTGGGGATGATCGTACCCCATGTGGCACTGCTGGCAGGCCCGGGGATCCAGGGCCTCCTTCTTCGAGAAGGAATGGCGGGTGTGGCACTCGTCGCAGGAGTTGGTCTGGTAGCGGTAGCCCTTGTCGTGCTGCTCCTTCTTCTGGGCCTCGGTCTTGATGCCCATGTTGTGGCAGCCGCCGCAGCCCCGGCCACCCTCGATCAGCTCGTCCGGCTCCACGTGGGTGATGGGCAGCGCGTTCATGACCGTCCAGCCCAGGTTGTGCTTGCCCTTGGCGAACTGGCCGAACTGGGTCTCGTGGCACTGCTGACAAACCGTTTCGTCCGGCATGCTGGCCTTCACCGCATCCTCGGTGCTCTGGTGCTCCGTGCCGTGACAGGTGGAGCAGGTCACGTTGTGGCCCGCGTGCTTGCTGGATTCCCAGTCCGCCACCAGGCCTTTGGACACCCCGCGGTGGCAGGCCACGCAGTCCTCCTGGGCCCGAACCGGGGTGGTCAGAAGCACCAGCGCCGCTCCACTCCACAACAATCCCCAAGCCAGTCTGGTCCGCAGCATCGTTTTTCCTCCTCGTGGCCGAATCGTTGCCGATGGCTCCCCCGCCGCCCCAGCTGTACGGCTCCAGCTGTACGGCGCCAGCGCCCCTCTGGGCGACGGAATCATTGTATGATGAGCCACTGCCGTCTCGTCAACCCGAAGGGCAGGAGGCTGCCAGCAGCTGCCTCGCCGCCGCGCTTCCCTTTCGTCCCAAGTTGTGGCATACGGACCTCAGGCCCACGGCGTCCTGCCCCGTCCCAGCGAGGGAGGCCAGCACCGGACGCGCCGGACGACGCCCCCGGAGGAGCCCATGACCGGATTCGCGCCGCGACACCTGCCCGTTCTCTTCCTCGGCCTGCCCGTCACCTATGCCTACAATGGCGGCCGGACCTTCGGCTTCCGGATGCCGGTCACCGGCATCTCCCGGATCGAGGTGGTGCGCGGGCCGGGCTCGGCGGTCTTCGGCGCTGACGCCTTTGCCGGCACCATCAATGTCTTCACCAGGGAGGCCGAGGAGAGCCGCGGGACCACTACCGGCGTCCGGGCCGGCTCCTTCGCCTCCTACGACGCCTGGCTGCAGCACGGTGGCAGCGCGGGGCCCTGGGAGAGCGCTTTCAGCCTCACCTACCGGGAGAGCGCCGGCGATCCCCAGCGGATCGTCCACAGTGACGTGCAAAGCCAGATCGATGCCGGACTGCACCCTCTGTTTGCCATCCCTCCCGCCTCGCTGGCAACGCCGGGCCTCCTGTCGACCCGGTACCGGATCGTCGACGCCGGCCTCGCCCTGCAACAGTCTGGCTGGACCATCCGTCTCTACGGCTTTCTGCAGGATGATGCGGGGGTGGGCTGCGGCGCTACCCAGGTGGTCGATCCGGCCGGCCGCATCGACACCGGACTCCTGTTGACCGATCTCGTTTACCAGACGGCATCGATCCGGGACTGGGACCTGAGCCTTCGTCTCAGCTCTTTGTATCTGCACGAGGACAACTTCTTCCAGATGTTTCCCCCCGGCGCCCTGGTGCCCATCGGTGCCGATGGCAACATCAACCCCAACGCCCCGGTCGGCTTCGGCCTCTATACCCAGGGTCTGGTGGGCAATCCCATCGCCACCGACCGGCAGGCGGCCCTGGAGAGCGTCGCCTTGTACAGCGGCGTTGACGATCACCTGCTGCGCTTCGGCGCCGGCCTGCGCCACCTGAAGGAGGAGGCCGAATCCTACCAGAACTTCGGGCGCGGGGTGCTCGATCCGGCCACCCTCTTTGCCGGCGGCCCGGTGGCACCGGTGGATGGCCGCCTGACCCACCTGACCGGCGGCCCCGGCATCTTTCTCCTGGGGCAGGAGCGTACCCTCTGGTATGGCTTTCTCCAGGATGAATGGGCCCTGACCCGCGCCTGGGAGCTGATCGGCGGCGTGCGCTACGACCACTACTCGGACTTCGGCGACACCACCAACCCGCGTCTGGCCGTGATCTGGGAAGGCCGGCCGGACTTGACCACCAAGCTCCTCTATGGCCGCGCCTTCCGGACCCCATCCTTCGCCGAGCAGCACAACCAGAACAACCCCTCGACCCAGGGCAACCCCGAGGTGCGACCGGAAACCATCGACACCCTGGAGATGGCCTTCGACTACCAGCCGTCTCCCCGCCTGCGGGCCGTCTTCAACGTCTTTGCCTACTGGGCGGAGGATCTCATCGATTTTCTCCCGGATCCCGCTCCAGCCACCAGCAGGACGGCGAGGAACGCCCGCGACCAGCGAGGGTCCGGATGGGAGCTGGAGGCCGACTGGCAGCTCACGGCCGCGCTACGGCTCCGTTCCAACCTGGCGTACCAGCGCAGCAAGAATGCGGATACCGGCGAGATCGTTGCCGACGCTCCTGCCCTCAAGGCCCACGCCGAGCTCCTCTGGGCCTTCCAGCCGGACTGGTCCTTGGACGGCCAGCTGTACTGGGTGGCCGATCGGGAGCGGGATCCGGATGGTGCCGATCCGTCAAGCCCTGCCGACGATGACCTTCGGCCCGACATCCCCAACGCCACCTGGGTCAACCTGGCCTTGCGCTGCAAGGATATCGCCCACCACTGGGACGCTGCCCTGGTGGTGAGAAACCTCTTCGACGCGGACGTCCGGGAGCCAAGCGATGGCGGCATCCCGGACGACTACCCCATGCCCGGCCGCAGCCTTTACGGAGAGGTCAGGTACCGCTTCTGAAGCCCGAAGGGTCAGGAGGGAGGGTCGACGGTGATGGTGCCCCGGGGCAGTTCGGCCAGAAACCGCAGCTCAACCCCTGCCAGGAGGCCCAGGGATGCCAACCGGCGGAGGCTGATGTTGCCCGGGCCCCGGACCTGGGACTCGTCGGCCCGGGACAGGCAGAGCCGGCGGGGTCGGCTCCGGGCCAGGAGCCGGCGGAGCTGGCGGAAAAGGAGCCGGCCCTGCACCAGCTCGCCGAAGGCGGGATGATACGGGCCGGCCTCGATGCTGGCGGCAAGGGCAGGGGAGCTCTGGAGGCCGATGCGGATCACCGGGATGCCGCGCTCCGCAAACAGGGTGCAGAGCCGGGCGCTCCGGGCGATGGCCTCGGCGAGGGACAGGGGCCGGTAGCGCCCGGCGGCCAAGAGCCGGGCCAGGCCGCTGCCGGCCAGGACCAGGGTGGGATACAGGCGGACGAAGTCCGGGGCAAGGTCGGCCAGCCAACGGCCCGAGGCCAGGAGGCGCCGGGGGGTCTCCGCCGGCAGCCCGATCATGAGCTGGCCGCCCACAGCAAGGCCATGGCGCCGGAGGACGGCAAACGCCTGCACCACTGCCTCCGGGCTGTAGCCGCGGCGGACGGCGGCCAGCACCTGCCGATCCATGGACTGAACCCCCAGCTCCACCACCGTCACCCCCCGGCCGGCCAGACGGCGAGCCGTGGCGTCATCCAGGGCATCGGGTCGGGTGGAGATCCTGATGCCGGCCACCGAGCCGTCGGCCAGACGGGGACCGACCCCGGCCAGGAGGTCCTCCTGGCGCAAGACCGGCAGGCCGGTGAAGCTGCCGCCGAAGAAGGCCACCTGCACCGGCCGCCCCTGGGCACGGGCAGCCGGCAGCCAGGCATCCAGCCGGGCCGCCACCGCGCCGCCGTCCAGGCCGGCGGCGGCCACGGCGCTCTGGCCGGTGATCGCTTGCTGGTCGCAGAAGAGACAGCGGTGCGGGCAGCCGGCGTGGCTGATGAAGAACGGCAGGATGAGCGGCGGCCGCGCCACGGCCTTCGTCTAAGCCAGCTCGGCCAGGGCCACGGCCGCAGCCTGCTGCTCCGCCTCCTTCTTGCTCCGTCCCCGGCCGAAGGCCAGGACCCGGCCGCCCAGCCGGACCGACACCGTGAAGATCTTCTGGTGATCCGGCCCTTCCGCCTGCTCCAGGAGGTACTCCGGGGTCGCGGCCTCCCGCTCCTGGATCAGCTCCTGGAGACGGCTCTTGGCGTCCAGCAGCAGCTCGCTGTCCCCGACGCTGGCCAGGGAAGCGTCGAACTGGCGCTGCACCAGGGCCTGGGCCGCAACGAAGCCGCCATCCAGGTAGACCGCGCCGCAAACCGCCTCGAAGGCGCCCGCCAGGATGGAGGCCTTCTCCCGGCCAGCCGAGGCCTCTTCCCCCTTGCCCAGGCAAAGGAAGCCGCCCAGGCCGATGGCCCGGGCCACGGTTGCCAGGTGTCCCTCGTTGACCAGGGCGGCACGGCAGCGGGTGAGGTCGCCTTCCTTGAGATCCGGGAAGCGGCGAAACAGCTCGTCGCCGATCACCAGATCCAGGACCGCGTCGCCCAGAAACTCCAGGGTCTCGTTGTGGTCGCGGCTGCTGGCGGCCTGCTCGTAGGCAAAGGAGCTGTGGATCAGTGCCTTGTGCAGCAGCTCCGGCTCCTGAAAGACATAGCCCAGCCTCTCCTGGAGGATCGCCAGCTGCTCCCGTCTCTCGTCCGACGGCCGCCCGGGGGTGATGGCTGTTTTCCCGTTTGATATCACAGAGAAAGTATTATAGGATGCCATATTCGACGCCCCGGTGGCCGGCCACCGATGTCCTGTCCCTCCTTATCGGCCCCCGCACCCCTGGAGGCTTTTTTCGCACGATGCAGGAGACCTGGAGCAAGGACCCGGCAACGGTCATGAAGGAGCTGCGGCTGCTCATCGAGCAGGTCACCGCTCTCATCGTCTACTGCAAAGGCGGGCCGCCCCGCCGCTCGCTTGTCCGGGACATCGCCGAGCACGAGGGCAGCTGTTACCTGGTTTTGCAACGGCCATCCGGCTGGACGGCCGAGCAGCCCATCAGCTTCCTGCTCTACAAGCCCGAGGGCCAGCCCATCCGCGGCTTCAGCTTCACCGTCACCCGGGAGGCCGGAGAGAGGATCGCCGGACCCTGCCCCCAGGAGATCTTCCAGATCCAGCGCCGCCGCTGGCCCCGGGTGCCAGCCGCTGCCGATTCCACCGCCACCCTCATCGTCCCTGGCAAGACCCGCTTCAGCGCCATGGCGGTGGCCGACGTCAGCCTGGGGGGTATGCGGCTTTACGGCACCCCCGCCTACGAGCTCAAGGTCGGCGACCTCGTGGGGCCGATCACCCTCAAGCTCATGATGGAATACGCCACCTTGGACCATGAGATCACGGTGGCCAGCGCCGCGGTGGTCCGGATCAATCCCCGGGCGGAAGGGGGGGTGGAGGTCGGCTTGAGCTTTACGCCCAGTGACGCCGAGGCAGAGAAGCTCGAGACCTACATCAACCTCCGCGGCCTGGAGCGGTCCGCCTTCCAGCACGGCTGAGTGCCGGCCCTTCCTGTCTGCCCGATCGCCCAGTCTCCGGGACGGGTCCCTGGGTCCCGGTATCACCCGGGGCGGCGGCATCGCTCCCGGTGACCTCGGGCGCCCCGACCCCGCCGCCGGACCGGTACCAGATCCCGGCCAGCACCCCTTTCAGCTCCTCATCGGTCACGCCGGCCAGGGCCTCCTGCACCACAGCCGGCAGCTTCTCCGGCCGCGGCCGCCGGCTGCGCGGTGCCGGCGGTGCCGGCTCCAGCTCGGGCAGGGGGCTCAGGCGGAAGCGCAGATCCGTCAGCTTGGCGCCGGCCAGCTCGCTGTTCAGCCGCTCCAGGATGCGCGGCTTTTCCAGCTGCAGCTGCTGCATCCAGATGGGATCGGAGACCGCCAGCCACAGGACCGTGCCCCGGATGACCGCCGGCTGGGCATGGCGGGCAATGGTCCGGCCCACCACCCGATCCCAGACCAGGAACGAGCGGTGCAGAGCCAGTCGCTGGCTCCAGCCCCGCTCCCGCAGGAGGCCGGCGAGGAGGCTGGCCATGGATGAAGGGTCCCGCGCCACACGTCACCCCTTGCCGTTGGCTGCTGCCGGAGTCCGTCTGAGGAGCGCCCGCCGGCCCGCACTGGGAGGTGGCCACCTTGCCAGGCAGGCCCGGCTCCGGTAGATTACGCCTTTTTGACTGAAAGAGAAACCTCTGGCCGCCAGCCTCGGCCGCTTTCTCCAGGAGCCATCGCCATGATCCGCACCAACCGGGAACAGCTCGTCTGCCAGTCGGTGATCGGTGAGATCACCTCCCCCCAGGGCGGGATCAATCCCTACCGCATCGATCCGGACGGCCGCGCCGACATCTATCCCGGGGTGGGCGGTATCACCTACGATCTCAGGATCGGCGACCGGGTCTGCGGCCTTTTTGCCGACCACGTGGAGCCCGGGGTCTCCATCTCCAACTTCACCCAGGTCCAGGGCCAGCCTGGTCCCAACCGGGCCTTGAACCTCTTGTCCTGCGCCGGCAATATCGCCAAGGTGGTGTCTGGCGAGGCCAAGGGCAAGACCGGCCGGGTGACCGGCAAGCACGGCGGCATCGAGCACGTGCTGGTGGATTTCGAGCCCGAGATCCTGGAGAGCCTCACCATCGGCGACAAGATCCAGATCAAGGCCCGGGGCTGCGGCCTCGCCTTGCCCGACTTTCCCGGCGTCCGGGTTTTCAACCTGGATCCGGATCTCATCGCGGTCCTGGAGCTGGCCGCCAGCGCCCAGGGCCGGCTGGAGGTGCCGGTGACCCACCGGGTGCCGGCCATGATCATGGGCTCCGGCATCGGCGCCTCCCAGAGCCATTCCGGCGACTACGACATCCAGCTCTTCGACCGCAAGGTGGTGGAGGAGTACGGTCTTGCTACCTTGCGCTTCGGCGATTTCGTGGCTGTGGTGGATGCCGATGCCGCCTACGGCCGGATCTTTCGTACCGGCAGCCTGGTGATCGGCATCATTGTCCACTCCGCCTGCGTGCTGGCCGGCCATGGCCCTGGCGTGATGGTGGTCATGACCAGCCGGGACGGCTCCCTGGTGCCACGGATCGACCCGGACGCCAACCTGCGCCGCGCCTTTGCCCGCCTGAACGGGGCAGAGCCCGCGGCTGGCCGCTGATGCGGCGGACCGAAGCGGCCGGGGTGGCGTCCGCCCTGGCCGGCGCCTGCCTGTGGGGCATCGTCTGGCTGCCCCTGGCCGCCCTGGAGCGCCGGGGGCTGGCCGGGCTGTGGACCACCTTCGCGGTCTTCGGTCTGGTGGGGCTGGCTATCCTGCCGGGGCTGGTGCGGGGGCTGGCCCGCGGCACCATGGAGATGCCCTGGCGACCAGCCCTGGTGCTCCTTGTCTTCGGCGGCCTCACCAACTTCCTTTTCTTCCTCGCCCTCACCAAGACCTCCGTGGTGCGGGCCCTGCTTTTCTTCTACCTGTCGCCGGTCTGGAACCTCCTGGCAGCCCGGATCTGGGGCGGCATTCCCCTCACCGGCCGCAAGGTGGGCGTGGTGGCCTTGTCTCTCACCGGTGCCTCGGTGCTCCTGGGCCTGCACCATCTGGCCCTGGTCCGCTGGTCCTGGGGCGACACCATGGCCCTGGGCTCCGGCCTGGCCTTCGCCGCCTCGGTGGTGGGCCTCAAAGGGCTGCCCCACGCCCCGGCCTGGAGCCTGGCTGGCCTCAACTGGCTGGGCTCGGCGCTTCTGGCGGCCGCCGGCCTGGCGCTCAGCCAGCCGCCGCTGCCAGGACCGGTGGGGAACTGGCT
>JBFMBH010000080.1 GCA_040755095.1 Thermodesulfobacteriota bacterium | reverse complement strand
ATTGTCCAACCGCATAATGGACTGGGGGATCTTATCCTAAACGTCAACGACCGGTCCCTTCAACCTTCGAAATTCCTTGTAGGACATTCTGCGGTTCGTCTTTCACAGCAAGCCGACCCCCTCCCCTGGCCCGCCGCCAACCCCGCCTTTGCAATGCGGCTGGGAATATGGTACCTGTGTGGGCCGCTTGTCGAAGCCAGCCCACGACCCGCCGTGACCCCCATGCCGTCCATCCGCGACAGCCTCACCCCCTTTGCCGAGTGGCTTGCCGTGGAAAAGGCCTACTCGCCCCATACCGTGGCGGGCTACTGCCGGGACGTCTCTGAGCTGGCGGCCTTTCTGGGGCCGGCCACCGAGGTGGCGGCGGTGGACGCGGCTGCGGTGCGGGCCTTCGTGGCGCAGCTCAACCGGCGCCAGCAGGCCTCGTCGGTGGCCCGCAAGCTTTCGGGCTTGCGCACCTTTTTCCGCTTCCTGGTCCGGCGCCGGGTGCTCGAGCGGGATCCGGTGGCCGGGGTGCCGATCCCCCGGCAGGCCCAGCCGATCCCCGCCTTTCTCACCGTGGACGAGGCCTTTGCCCTCATGGAGGCGCCGGGCAACGACGATCCGCTGGCGGCCCGGGACCGGGCGATTCTGGAGGTCCTCTACGCCAGCGGCCTGCGGGTGGCGGAGCTGGTGGCTCTGGATAACGAGCAGGTGGATCGGGCCGCCGGCCTCCTGCGGGTGCAGCACGGCAAGGGCGGGCGCCAGCGGCTGGCGCCTCTGGGGCGGCCGGCCCTGGCGGCCCTGGCCGGCTACCTGCCCCAGCGCGCCGGCCTGCTGCAGGCCCGGGCCGAGCGCGGCTGGCAGGGCCGCGAGCCGGCCCTGTTTCTCAACCACCGGGGCTGTCGTCTGTCCGCCCGCAGCGTCGAGCGGCTGGTGACCCGTTACGCCCTGCGGGCGGGTATTGCCCGGCCGGTATCGCCCCATGCCCTCAGGCATTCCTTTGCCACCCATCTCTTGGAGATGGGGGCGGATCTGCGCGCGGTGCAGGAGCTTTTGGGCCATGCCAGCCTGGCCTCCACCCAGCGCTACACCCATCTCGACCTCGATCACCTGATGGCGGTCTACGACAAGGCCCATCCCAAGGCCCGCCTGGACCAGGGAGGAGATCCATGCGCTCGACAACCGTGATCGCCGTCCGTCACCGTGGCCAGGTGGTGGTGGCCGGCGACGGCCAGGTCAGCCTGGGCAACACCATCGTCAAGCATCAGGCGAAAAAGGTGCGCCGGCTGTACCAGGGTCAGGTGATCACCGGCTTTGCCGGCGCCACCGCCGATGCCTTCACCCTGTTCGACAAGCTGGAGCGCAAGCTGGAGCAGTACAGCGGCAACCTCACCCGGGCCACCGTGGAGCTGGCCAAGGACTGGCGTACCGACAGGATGCTCCGGCGTCTGGAGGCCCTGCTGGTGGCCGTGGATCAGGAGCGCTCCTTTCTGGTCTCCGGCTCCGGAGATGTCATCGAGCCCGATGACGGCCTCCTGGCCATCGGCTCCGGCGGCCCGTACGCCCTGGCCGCCGCGCGGGGCCTGGTGCGCCACACCGAGCTGGATGCCGCCACCATCGCCCGGGAGGCGCTTCTGATTGCCGCCTCCATCTGCGTCTTCACCAACGAGGCCATCACCGTGGAAGAGCTATGAATCCCGAGCAGTCCCTTACCCCGCGCCAGATCGTCCAGGAGCTGGACCGCTACATCATCGGCCAGCACGAGGCCAAGCGCTATGTGGCCATGGCCCTGCGCAACCGCTGGCGCCGCCAGCAGGTGAGTCCACCCCTCCGGGACGAGATCGTTCCCAAGAACATCATCATGATTGGCCCCACCGGGGTGGGCAAGACCGAGATCGCCCGCCGGCTGGCCCATCTCGCCCAGTCCCCTTTCCTGAAGGTGGAGGCCTCCAAGTTCACCGAGGTGGGCTACGTGGGCCGGGATGTGGAGTCCATGATCCGGGAGCTCACCGAGCTGGCGGTGAACATGGTCAAGGCCGAAGAAAGGGTGCAGGTGGAGGACCGGGCGCAGGAGATGGCGGAGGAAAGGATGCTGGACCTGCTGCTGCCGCCAGGCCCCCCCCCTGGTCGTGCCGCCGCGGCCGGCGAGCCTGCCGAGCCGGCCTCGGTCACCTCCTCCACCAGCCAGACCCGGGAGCGGTTCCGGCAGCTGCTCCGGGATGGCAAGCTGGACGACCGGGTGGTGGAGCTGGAGCTGGCCGAGCGGGCTACCCCCATGCTGGAGATCCTCACCACCTCCGGCATGGAGGAGATGGAGTCCAACCTGCGGGAGATGTTCGGCAGCCTGTTTCCCAGGAAGCGCAAGCGCCAGCGCCTCAAGGTGGCTGAGGCCAAGGTGGTTTTGTTCCAGGAGGAGACCGCTAAGCTCATCGACATGGAGAAGGTGACCAAGCTGGCCCTGGAGCGGGTCCAGCAGTCCGGGATCATCTTCCTGGACGAGATTGACAAGATCGCGGCCCGGAGCGGCCCCAGTCACGGCCCGGACGTCTCCCGGGAGGGCGTGCAGCGGGATCTTTTGCCCATCGTCGAGGGGGCGTCGGTCACCACCAAATACGGGATCGTCAAGACCGACCACATCCTGTTCATCGCCAGCGGCGCCTTCCACCTGGCCAAGCCGTCGGACCTGGTGCCCGAGCTGCAGGGCCGTTTCCCCATCCGGGTGGAGCTGAAGGCCCTGGGCGAAGAGGAGTTCGTCCGCATCCTCACCGAGCCCCAGAACGCCCTCATCCGCCAGTACGTTGCCCTCATGGCCACCGAGGGCATCGACCTCGTGTTCACCGACCAGGCGATCCGGGAGATCGCCCACATCGCCTTCCGGGTCAACGAGGAGACCGAGAATATCGGCGCCCGCCGCCTGCACACCGTCATGGAGCGGCTGCTGGAGGAGGTCTCCTTCGACGCCCCGGATCGGACCGATCCCGAGCTCGTTGTCACGCCGGAGTATGTCCGGCAGCGCCTGGCAGCGGTGGCGGCCGACCAGGATCTGAGCCGGTTCATCCTGTAAGGCCGGCCGGCAGCCACGATCGCCTGCATCCGCAAGGTAGGGGCAGCCCCCCGTGGCTGCCCGGTCGAGGCCGGCGGGCAGCCACGGGGGACTTGCCCCTGCATCTGACACTATCTGCCGCGGTTGCCCCACCGGGCCGCCCCATATCGGAGCTGTGCTATGATCATCGATCCTGATCTCAAATACTGTCCCCAGTGCCAGGGGGAGTTTCGCCCCCAGATCGAGCGCTGTGCCGCCTGCCGGGTGGAGCTTCTCTCGGGCGCCGAGATGCAGGCCCGGCAGGAGGCCCGGCGCAGCCGCCGGCAGGCCCGGGCCGGCAGCATTGGCGCCGGTGACGAGGTGGTGGCCATCCAGCGGGGCCGGCTGCCGGACATCAGACAGCTGGAGGAGCTCCTGGCCCGGGAGCGGATCGCCTGCCTGGTGCAGGGGGACGACGCCTCCTGCGGCAAGGGCTGCTGCCCCACCACCTTCTACCTGCTGGTCCGGCGGGAGGATGCCCGGGATGCCCTGGAGATCATGAACGAGGAGCACCGCCGCACCACCGGCCTGGACAGCCACGAGGCTGGTCACGGCGACGCCATCTTCGATCCGGCGGCGGCCGAGGCGGTCTGCCCGGCCTGCGGCGAGCGGTTCTCCACCCAGACCACCACCTGCCCGGAATGCGGGCTCTGCTTCGGGTAAGGCCAAAGAGGCCGGCCGATGGCCGGGCCGCTCAATGCCGGCCCACCGGGGCCGGTGTCGAGGGGATGGCGGGGGGCTTTTCGCCCTTCTTGTAGAGCAGGATGATGCTGATGCGGCGGTTGGCGGCGGCCAGGGGGTTGGCCTTGTCCAGGGGCTCCTTGTCGGCATAGCCCACCACCCGGGCGATGCGCGCCGGATCGATGCCCCAGCGCTCCAGCTCCTTGCGGGCCGACGAGGCCCTCTGGGTGGACAGCTCCCAGTTGGACATGTCCCCCCCCCGGAACGGGGCGGCGTCGGTGTGGCCTTCCACCACGATCGGGTTGGGCAGGGTGCGGATGTTGGCGGCAATGATCTCGACGATCTGCTTTGCCTTGTCGGTGGGCTCCGCGGAGCCCAACGGGAACATGGGGCTGCCTTCGGTATCCACCAGCTGGATGCGCACCCCGCCCTCCAGGATGTCCACCAGCACCTGATCCTTCAGGGCCACCAGCTTCTCTTCCACCACCTTCTTCAAGTGGTCCCGCAGGGCCTCGGCGGAGACGCCGCCCTCGTCCTCCCCCTCGCCCTCTCCGGGCGAGAGGTTCGGCCGGCTGCCCTTGGTTTCGGCGCCGGGGTTCTCGAAGATCTGGGAGGTGTCCTGCAGGAACGAGGTGCCGGACTTTTCGAACAGGCTGAAGTTTTTGAAATACTCGGCCAGCACCGCCCGCTTCTCCGACGAGCTCATGGACAGGAGCCACAGGAGCAGGAAGAAGGCCATCATCGCGGTGACGAAGTCGGCGTAGGCCACCTTCCAGGAGCCGCCGTGGTGACCGGCGGCCTTCTTCTTCACCTTCTTGATGATGATGGGTCGCGCCTTGTCCGCCATTACTTCTTGATCTGCCGGAAGGCCTCCTCCACCTCGTTGAAGCTGGGCCGGACGTGGCCGGGGATCACCCGGCGGGCGAACTCCACGGCGATCTGCGGCGCTGCGCCGCCCACGTAGGCCACCAGCCCGGTCTTGAGCACGCTCAGGTACTCCTTCTCCTCGTTGGCGGTGTATTCCAGGTTCTTGGCCATCGGCCCCACAAAGCCGTAGCAGGAGAGCACGCCCAGGAAGGTTCCCACCAGGGCGGCACCGATGGAGTGCCCCAGGACCTCCGGCGGCTCGCTGATCTTGCCCATGGTGATGACCACGCCCAGAACGGCGGCCACGATGCCCAGGCCTGGCAGGCCGTCGGCGATGTTGGCCACGGCATGGGCCGGGATCAGCATCTCCTCGTGGTGGGATTCCAGCTCGGTGTCCAGAAGCGCCTCCAGCTCATGGGACTCGATGCTGGTGGTCATCACCGTGCGCAAGGTGTCGGTCACAAAGGCCTGCGCATGGTGGTTGGCGAGGAATTTGCCATACTTGCCGAAGATCTTGCTGGCCTTGGGATCGTCCACATCCGCCTCGATGGAGACCAGGCCCTCCTTGCGGATCTTCAGGAAGACCTCGGACAGGAGCATGAGGGATTCCAGGTAGTCGGGCTTGCCGTAAGTCTTGCCGCCGAAGATGCGGCCCATGGAGCCGGCGACCGATTTGATGATCGGCAGCGGCGAGGCGATGACGAAGCCGCCGATGGCCGCGCCGAAGATGATGAGCATCTCGATGGGCTGGATGAGCACGTGCAGGTTGCCGTGCTCCAGGAGATACCCGCCCACCACCGAGACGAGGACGATGACGATACCGATGATGGCAAACATGATAGGTCAGGGAAGTCGATTTGCCTGAGGAGATGCGCGTTGCGGCTCAGCGCCGTTTGGCCCGCAGCAGCTCCCGCTCCCGCTCAAAGACATAGCGGACGATATCGTCCCGGATCTCCTCGTCCATGTTCTGATACTGGATGGCGGTGAGGTGACCCTCGGCTGCCGGCTCGCTCTTCACCACCTGGCCGTACACATAGAGACCTACCGGCGGGGTGAAGGGCAGGATCAGCTTCAGCTCCAGGGTCTCCCCAGGGGAGTAGGCCTCGGCGGTGGCAAAGCCCATGCCGCCGCCGGAGATGTTGACCGCGCACACCGGCAGGGCGTGGAAGCCCTGGTCCTGGAAGCTCAGCATGCTGATGATGGCGTTGAGCTTGGCGTCCAGCATGACCAGCCAGTCGTTGAGGCGCTTGTCCTCCACCTCGGGCACGGTGTGCCACTCGGAGAGGAAGGCCTCCCCGGCGAGCCGGGCCCGCCGGGGCCGCACCTCGCTGGCCGGCACCCGGCGCACCGCCAGGGGAATCTGCGCATCCACCCGCAGGTATTCCCGCTGGATGTCCTGGCTGGGGGTGCCGGTGGTGTCCATGCTCGTTGGCTCCAGGCTGCGGGGCGGCTGGCGGCGCCGCACCCTTTGCGCATGATAGCATGGCCTCGGTTGGGAGGTAAGGCCTGGCGCAAAAAATCCTTGGCTGGCTCGGCAGTTGTCGGCCGTAGCCCAGCGCGATAATAGGGTTTGACGGGCCCTCACCCTCGTTGTTACCATGGCGGGAAAAACCCCGTTGCCGGGGAGGTCAAGGAGGTATTGGACATGGTCCGGTGGTGGCGCGGTGCGGTGGTGGCTGGAGCGATGGTGGTGGCCTTTTGTGCCTCCTCCGTCTCCGGCCAGGAATTCGGGCTGAAGAAGAAGCGGCCCAAGCCCCACGAGTATGGCAACGTGGTCATGAACAACGCCAGCCAAGGGGGGAAGGTGGCGCCGGTGGTCTTCAACCATTGGCTGCACCGGGCCAGGTACACCTGCCGCCTGTGCCACGTGGACATCGGTTTTGGCATGCGGGCCGGCCAGACCGAGGTGCGGGAGGCGGACAACATCAACGGTCTTTATTGCGGCGCCTGCCATGACGGCAAGGAAGCCTTTGGCCGGGAGGGCGTCAACGCGGCCGGCGCCAGGATTCAGAACTGCGACCTGTGCCACTCCCAGGGCAAGGATGTCTCCTTCAAGGTCGATTTCTACGAATTCAAGAAGCCCTTCCCCCAGGAGCGCTTCGGCAACGGGATCGACTGGCTCAAGGCCGAGGAGCAACGGCTCGTCACCCTCAAGGATTTCCTCCCCGGGGTCTCCATCGAGCGCAACAGGCTCAAGGCGCCGGAGACCTTTGCCGTGGCACCCAAAGAGGCCAACATGCCGGAGATCATCTTCTCCCACCAGAAGCACACGGTGTGGAGCGGCTGCGAGCTGTGCCATCCGGAGATCTTCGGCGTGAAGAAAGGTAGCCAGCCGTACAGCATGCAGGAGATCTTCGCCGGCCGCTACTGCGGCGTCTGCCACGGCAAGGTGGCCTTCCCCAACAACGACTGCCAGCGCTGCCATACCCGGGAGGTGCAGTGAAGCCGCAGTCTTTCGTTCATCGCCTGGGCCGGCCTGGCCTCCTGGCCATGGCGCTGCTGCTGCTGGCCTCGCCAGCCAAGTCCCAGTACTGGGACTTCCCACCCCTGCCTCCGCCCCATGCCTTCGGTAACCTGCTCATGGACCGGGTGGCCTCCGGTGCCGGGGCGAAGCCGGTGGTGTTCTCGCACTGGAGCCACCGGCTCAGGTACTCCTGCCGGGTCTGCCATTTCGAGCTGGACTTCGCCTTTGCCGCCGGCACCACCGAGGTCACCGAGGCGGACAACCGCAACGGCCTCTTCTGCGGCGCCTGCCACAACGGCAAGGAGGTTTTCGGGCACCAGGATCCGGCCCAGTGCGGCCGCTGCCACTCCGGGGATCAGGGCTGGGGCCAGGAGGCCTTTGGCGAGCGGACCGCCGCCCTGCCCAGGACCCGCTACGGCAACCGCATCGACTGGGTGCGGGCGGCAAAAAGCGGCAAGATCAGGCCCCGCTACAGCCTGTTCAACGAGGGCGAGGCGCCCATGGAGTTCGTCAAGCAGCTGGAGCTGAAGGCCGAGTGGCTCTACGTGCCGCCGGCCTTCTTCCCCCATGACGCCCACGCGGCCTGGCTGGACTGCGGCAACTGCCATCCCGACATCTTCAACATCAAAAAGAAGGGTACCCAGCATTTCGAGATGAAATACATCCTCGAAGGGCGCTTCTGCGGGGTCTGCCACATCAAGGTCGCCTTCCCCCTCCAGGACTGCAAGCGCTGCCACCCGGCGATCCACATGGTGGAGGAGAAGCCATGACGAAGCCCCGCCTGCGGCCTTTGCTCCTGGCCGTCCTCTTGGCTGGCCTCCTTCTGCCCGCGCCGGCGGCGGCGGACTGGCGTCAGGATTTCGACCAGCTGTGCGGCGCCACCAGTGATGCCGATACCCTGCCTGCCGGCAGGCTCAGGGAGCTGGTGGCCGAGGCGGACCGGCTGGTGGGGGTGATCGAGGGCCTCGACAGCCCGGACAAGAAGGTCTTCCTCTTCCGGACCAGGAAGTGCCGGGATTTTTTCGCCTACATGCTGTCGGTCCGGGAGGCGGACAGCACCGGGGCCGGCCGCTCCGGCCAGTAGCCCTCTGTGCGCACCGTCAAAGGTGATCTCGGCCTGATGGGCCTGGCGGAGCTCCTGCAATGGGCCGAGGCCGGGCAGAAGGACGGCACCCTGGTCATCAGCCGGGGCGGGGTCGCCAAGTTCTTCTTCTTCCAGGCCGGCCGGCTCATCTACTTCTCCTCCCAGCAGCAGGGGGAGCGCCTGGGAGAAGCGCTCCTGGCTGCCGGCGCCCTGAGCCTCGCGCAGCTGGCCGAGGTGCACCAGGCCAGCAACCGCCTGGGGATCCCCTTTGCCTCCTTTCTCATCGCCGAGCGGCTGGTTCCGGTGGCGACCCTGCAAGAGACCCTGCACGGCCTGGTGCGGACCGCCATTGCCGATGCCTTGACCTGGGAGGCCGGGGGCTTCGAGTTCCGGGAGGAGATCCCGGCCACGGTCCTCAATGGCCCCATCCGCCTCAACATCCTGCAGGTGCTCTTCCAGTCCACGGTGCAGGTGGACGAGGCCCGGGCTGCGGCCCAGGACCAGGGGGCGCAGCTGATGGCCGATCTGCGCCGCCGCATCGAGTCGGGGCGGATCGCCCTTCCCCCGACCCCGGAGCTGGTGGACAAGCTCAACCGGGCCACCCAGTCGGAAAGCGTGTCCATGGTCGAGATCGGCAAGATCATCATCGCCGATCAGATCCTGGCCACCAAGCTCCTCAAAGTGGTGAACTCACCCTTTTATGGGCTGGCCGGGGAGGTGACCTCGCTCCAGCACGCCATCTCGGTGATTGGCCTGGCGGCGGTGAAGAGCATCGTCACCGCCCACGCCATCGGTGCCATGAGCCCGGCGGCGGCGAAAAGGATCCGGCCGGTGCTCCAGCACAGCCTGTTCGTGGCCTTCATCGGCAAGCGGCTGGCCAAGCTGGCGGGCATCGATCCCGAGGAGGCCTTTGTCTGCGGCATCCTCCACGATATCGGCAAGACCGTGCTCTTCGAGCTGCTGGCCCGGGAGGAGGTGCCGCCCGCGGCGGAGGCCGGCCTCATCAGCCAGTTCCACCCGGAGATTGGCCATCTCCTGACCCGGAAATGGAGCCTTTCCTCCCTGGTGCAGGCCGCGGTGCGCTGGCATCACCAGCCCCAGGAGGCCCCGGCCTTTGCCCTGCACGCCCTGGTCACCCACCATGCCGACCGCTTCGCCCTGGATCCGGATCTGGAGCGGCAGCTGCCGGCCCTGGCGGAAGCCTTTGCCGTCGCCCCGGAGAGGGCGCGAGCTGTCCTCGCCGGGGTCGAGAAGCTCCAGGAGCGGGCCAGCGCCCTGGTCTGACTACATGGCTTTGAGGTCGATCTCCGGGTGGTAGGCCCCCTCCACCTCCTTCACCAGCGCCTGGCCGGCGATGACATTCTTGCCGTCAAAGGTGAGGGTGGGATTGCCGTAGAGCTGCCAGCCGTTGTTGAGCCGCTCGCAGACCCTTTTGCAGAAGGTGGAATCGTCGGGACCGGTCAGATAGGTATAGAGCTTCATGAGACCTCCTGTAATCCTGGCTCTACGCCAGGAGATGGGCGATGAGGGCATCGGTGGCGGCGGCATGGTCAGCGGCCACCGTATCGATGGGGGTGCGGCGCCGCTCGGCCTGGCGGATGGCGGCGGCATCCGGGAAGGCGGCGGCCGGCGGCGCTCCCAGGGCGGTCGCCAGGAAGGCCTCATCCTCCGGGCCAGCCACCTGGTTGCCGACAAAGGAGATTCTTGGGATCCCTACCTGCCGGGCCAGCTCCTGGATGCGCAGGCCGGTCCGGACGCTGGACTGGGTCGGAATCACCACCACCAGGAGGTGGTCGACCCCGGCCACTGTGCCCCGGCCCAGATGCTCCACCCCGGCCTCCATGTCCAGGAGCACCACCTGGGACGGGGAGAGGAGGAGCCTGGTGGTGAGGCGCCGGAGGACGGTGTTCTCGGCGCAGGCGCAGCCGCCGCCACCGGTGGCGATGGCGCCCACCACCATGAGATGGATGCCCTCCTTGTGGACCATGAACCGGGCCAGGAGGTCGTCCACCCGGGGGTTGAGCTGGTAGAACGGGGAGCCCTCCTCCTTGCCGGAGCGCTCCTTCAGGAGCTCCTTCATCTCCGCCACCGGGGTGATGGCGCTCACATCGGCAAAGCCCAGGGTGGCGGCCATGTGCGGGCTGGGATCGGCGTCGATGACCAGGACCTCGCGGCCGTGGCGCCGCAGGCCGACGGCCAGAAGGGCCAGGATCGTGGTCTTGCCCACCCCGCCCTTGCCGCTGATGGCGATCTTCATAAGCTTTGTGCTTTCCTGTGCCGGCGGTGCCGGGAACGGGGGGCTGCCGGGGCGTTGACTTCACCCGGCGGCGGGTGTTAAATGCGGCTCTTTTCCGGCCGCAACCGGCCGGAAGCCACCATCTTAGCCCACACTCCTCTCCGGAACAACGCCCATGATCGCCATCGTCGATTACAAGGCCGGCAACCTCACCAGTGTCGAGCGGGCGGTACGCCACCTCGGCCGGCCGGTGGTCATCTCCCACCAGCCGGAGGTCCTGAAGGGGGCGGAGCGGATCATCTTCCCCGGCGTGGGCGCGGCCGGCCAGGCCATGACCGATCTCGTCGCCCTGGGTCTTGACGCCGTGCTCCGGGAGGCCTTTGCCGCCGGCATCCCCATCCTGGGCATCTGCCTGGGCACCCAGATCATCTTTTCGGCCAGCGACGAGAACGACGCCACCTGTCTGGGCCTTCTCCCCGGCCGGGTGCGGGCCTTCCCCGACCCCTTGTTCGAGGGGGGGGAGCGGCTCAAGATCCCCCACATGGGGTGGAACCAGGTGCGATTCGTCCGCCAGCACCCGGTCTTTGCCGGCCTTGCGCCCGAGCACGAATTCTATTTCGTGCACGGCTACTACCCGGAGGTGGCGCCGGAGGCGGCAGACGCGGTGGTGGGCGTCACCCGCTACGGCATCGAGGTCACCTCGGCGGTGGCCAAGGACTCCCTGGTGGCGGTGCAGTTCCACCCGGAGAAGAGCGGCCCGGCCGGGCTGGCCATCCTCGACAACTTCTGCCGCTGGAGGCCCTGATGCTCTCGAAGCGCATCATCCCCTGCCTGGATGTCCGGGCCGGACGCACCACCAAAGGGATCAGGTTCAAGGACAACGTCGACATCGGCGACCCGGTGGAGATGGCCCGCTTCTATTACGAAGAGGGTGCGGACGAGATCGTCTTCTACGACATCACCGCCTCCAGCGACCAGCGGGACATCATGATCGACGTGGTGCGCCGCACCGCCGAGGCGATCTTCATCCCCTTTTCAGTGGGCGGCGGCATCCGCACCGTGGACGACATGCGGCGGGTGCTTCTGGCCGGCGCCGAGAAGGTGAGCGTCAACAGCGCGGCCATGAAGAATCCAGGCATCATCAGCGAGGGCGCCCGGGCCTTCGGCAGCCAGTGCATCGTCGTCGGCATGGACGTCAAGAAGGTGGAGCCCTCGGCGCATATCCCTTCCGGCTACGAGATGGTGATCAACGGCGGCCGCACGTTCATGGGGGTGGACGCCTTGTGGTGGGCGAGGGAGGTGGAGCGGCTGGGGGCGGGCGAGATCTGCCTCAACTCCATCGACGCCGACGGCACCAAGGCCGGCTACGAGATGACGCTCACCCCCATGATCTCCCAGGCAGTGACCATCCCGGTCATCGCCTCCGGTGGAGCCGGCACACCGGAGCACATCCGGGCGGTCCTGGCCGAGGGCCACGCCGACGCCGGCCTCATCGCCTCCATGACCCATTACGGCACCTACACGGTCCGGCAGATCAAGGACTACCTGCACGGCCACGGCATCAAGGTGCGGATGGCCTGGTGAGGCCCCGCCCCGTGTCCGCCCCCGCCGTCCACCTCGGCATCGAGGTCCTGGCCGCCGATCCCCCGAAATGGCTGCAGGGCCGGCGCCTGGGCCTCCTGTGCAACCAGGCCAGCTGTGACCGCGCCTTCCGCCACAGCCGGGAGATCCTGGCCGGGGCCTTCCCCGGCGGCCTGATCAGCCTTTTTACCCCCCAGCACGGCTTTTTTGCCGACAAGCAGGACAACATGATCGAGACCGCCCACGGCCGGGATCCTTTTTCCGGCCTGCCGGTCTGGAGCCTCTACGGCGAGACCCGCACGCCGACCCCGGCCATGCTGGCGGACATCGATGTCCTGGTCATCGACATCCAGGACGTGGGCACCCGGGTCTACACCTTCTTTTCCACCGTTGCTTACTGCCTCAAGGCCTGTGCGGCAGCCGGCAGACAGGTCCTGGTCCTCGACCGGCCCAACCCCCTGGGCGGCCTGGCCGTGGAGGGCAACCTCCTGGCCGGCGACTGCCGCTCCTTTGTCGGCCTCTACCCGCTTCCCATGCGCCACGGCCTCACCGTGGCCGAATTCGCCCGCCTGGCCAACGACGGCTTCGGCATCGGCGCCGACCTCTCAGTCATCCCCATGGCCGGCTGGCAGCGCGGGATGCTCTTCCCGGACACCGGTCTGCCCTGGGTCTTTCCTTCCCCCAATATGCCCACCTTTGCCGCCGCCCTGGTCTATCCCGGCCAGGTGCTCTGGGAAGGGACCAACGTCTCGGAAGGCCGGGGCACCACCATGCCCTTCGAGCTGTGCGGGGCGCCGTACTGGCAGCCGGCCGCCATCCGGGAGCGGCTCTCTGCCCCGGACTTGGCCGGCGCTATCCTTCGGCCGGTGGCCTTCGAGCCCACCGCCAACAAGTGGCAGGGGTCTTTTTGTTGCGGCTTCCAGATCCACGTCACCGACCCGGTCACCTTCCAGCCGTACCGCCTGAGCCTCGCCCTCCTGCGGGCCTGCCTCGCCCTCTATCCCGAGGCCCTTGCCTACAAGCCGCCCCCCTACGAGTACGAATTCGAGCGCCTGCCCCTGGACCTCATCCTGGGCAGCCGGGCGCTGCGACTGGCCCTGGAAGCCGGCGCCGATCTCGCCGACCTGGTGGCCGGCTGGCAAGAAGATCTGGCCAGCTACCGGGAGCGGGTGGCGTCCCATCTTCTGTATCCGGCGGCGCCTGAGGTGCCGGGAGACGTTCAGGAAGGGAGTGGCTGACACCGCGGCCGCCATCGAGCTGGCCCTTCAGCTGTTGCCCAGAGGCACCGAGGAGGAAGGCCATGACTACCTACACGGCGAAGTATTCCAAGGTTGAATCCGGTTACATGGGCCAGCTCGTGGAGTGGCCCGAAGTCGTCACCGAGGGGGCTACCATCGAGGAATGCCGCCAGATGCTTCGTGACGCCTTGCACGAGATGGTCCTGGTGTACCGCGAACAGGGCAGAGAGCCGGGAGCCCCGGAGACGCCATGAAGCGCTCGCCCGTCATCGCCCTCACCATCCTGGCCACCTTGCAGCTGGCGGCCTGTGCCGATGACCAGGAGACCCAGCGGGCGGTCTACAGCTCCCGCCAAGCCTGTGTGGAGGACTGGGGCAGTGAGGACGACTGCGAGGCAGAGGCCGGCGGCACCGGCATGTGGATGGGTCCCTGGTTCTACTACCATCTCGGCCGGCCGTACTACTTCGGCCGGCAGTCCGGGATCGCGACGCCCCTGGGCACGAACGCCCGGTTCGGCCAGGCCGCCGCCGGCGGCAGCGCCACTGCGGTGAAGACGGTGACCGGCAGCGTCTCCCGGGGCGGCTTCGGCTCCTCGGCCTCCTTGCACGGGGCCAGCTCATGAAGCGGCTCGCCGTGCCCGAGCGACCGCAGTGGCAGGAGCGGCTCGACCAGTGCGGCTTCTCCTTCCACTCCCTGGACGGGCTCTACTGGCGGGAAGGGGTCGGCTATGCCTTCACCGCCCGGGAGATCGACGAGCTGGAGTCCGCCACCGCCACCTTGCAGGCCATGTGCCTGTCGGTGGTGGCCGAGGTGATCGAGCACGACCTGTTCGACCGCCTGCACATCTCCAGGGCTGCGGCCCAGCTGGTCCGCCGCTCCTGGGAGCGGGGGGATCCCAGCCTCTATGGCCGCTTCGATCTGGCCTACGACGGCGCCGGCCCGCCCAAGCTCCTGGAGTACAACGCCGACACCCCCACCTCGCTCTTCGAGTCCTCCATCGCCCAGTGGATCTGGCTGCAGGATCTCTTCCCGGAAGCAGACCAGTTCAACTCCATCCACGAGAAGCTGGCCGCCGCCTTCGCCAGCCTCCACGCCGCCATGCCCGCCGGCGCGGCTATGCACTTTGCCTGCGTCAAGGACCACGAGGAGGATCGCGTCACCACGGAATACCTCCGGGACGTGGCCTGCCAGGCCGGCATCGACGGCCGGCCGCTCTTCATGGAGGACCTGGGCTACAGCGCCGAGACGGGGCGGTTCTGCGACCTCGATCAGGTGGTCATCGAGCGCCTCTTCAAGCTCTACCCCTGGGAATGGCTGCTGGCGGACGCCTTTGGCCGGCACCTGGCGGCAGAGCCGATCCCCATGATCCTGGAGCCGGCCTGGAAGATGGTCCTGAGCAACAAGGGCCTCCTGCCGCTCCTGTGGCAGATGTATCCCGACCATCCATTGCTGCTGCCCGCCGCCTTCTCGCCGCCCACCGCCGGCGAGCGCTACGTGGCCAAGCCGTTCTTCTCCCGGGAGGGGGCGAATATCACCGTCTTCCACGGCCGGCAGGCGGTGCTGGTCACCGGCGGCAGCTACGGCGCCGAGGGCGCCATCTACCAGGAGTACCACGAGCTGCCGGCCTTCGACGGCCACTTCGTCCTGGTGGGCTCCTGGGTGGTGGACGGCCAGCCCGCCGGCATCGGGCTGCGGGAGGACAAGACGCCCATCACCACCAACGCCTCCACCTTCGTGCCCCATCTCTTCCAGCCATAGCGCCAAGGAGACATGCCATGGATGCTGCCCCGATCCTGTCCGGCCTCGTGAGCTTTGCCGCCTATTTCGGGGCGAGCATCGGCCTCCTGGCGCTCTTTGGCGTCCTGTATGCCATGGTGACCCCCTACCGGGAGCTGGCCCTCATCGCCGACGGCAATGTGGCCGCCGCCTGCAGCCTGTCCGGCGCTCTCCTGGGGTTTGCTCTGCCCCTGGCCAGCGCCATCAGCCACAGCGTCGGCTACGGCGACATGCTGCTCTGGGGCGCCGTGGCCCTTCTGGCGCAGCTTCTGACCTTCACCGTGGTCCGCCACATCTTTCCTCGCCTGGTGGCCGACATCCCCGCTGGCAAGACCGCCAAGGGCATCTTCCTGGGCCTGGTCTCGGTGGTGATCGGCGTCCTGAATGCCGCCTGCATCACTTACTGATCTGGCACCGCCGTGGAGACAGCGCCCCGGCGCCTGCCCCGCTGCCCAGCAAAGAGAGGGAGAGAGAGGAGGCAGCGCGGCGGATGATCGTGGTGCGCGCCAGCACCAGAGGCGGCCCCCGGGTCACCGGATGAGGACCTGCCGATGGCCAAGCTCGCCCGCAAGGAGAGCTGCCCCGGTGGCAGTGGCAACCGACCCTGCCAACCACGTCTGACCATGGAGGTGCCGTGGACAACATCAATGCGATCATCGCCAGGATCAAAGAGCTCGAAGCCGAGCTGTCCCGAGAGCTTCAGAGGAAGGAGGAGGAGCTCTTCTACAAGGTGCGAGGAAGACGGGTTCAGTTTGCCAGCGAGGTCAAGAGCCAGCACCGGCGACTGGTGGTCAAGGTTCATCGCTACCTGCTGGATGCGTCTCTGGCAAGCCTGCTGGCCGCGCCCATCATCTGGTCCTGTCTGATGCCTCTGATCTTCTTGGACCTCGTGGTATCGGTGTACCACGGGGTGTGCTTTCCGATCTACGGCATCCCCCGGGTGCGGCGCAGCGATTATGTGGTGATCGATCGGTATGCCCTGGCCTATCTCAACGTCATCGAGAAGATCAACTGTGTCTATTGCGGCTATGCCAACGGCCTCATCGCCTACGTCCGGGAAATAGCCGCCCGGACCGAGCAGTACTGGTGCCCGATCAGGCATGCCCGCCGCGTGGCCGGCATCCACAGCCGCTACTCCAAGTTCGTCGAGTACGGCGATGCCAAGCGGTATCGCGAGATGGTCGAGACCATCCGGCGTGACTTCCGTTCATGCGAGGGGGAGGAGGAGAGCTGTTCCCGGTAGCAAGAACGGCCGATGGGCCGGGCGGGCCGGGATTGTGCGGAACGTGTGTGGCGTTCTTGCCGAACGGGCCATCGATCCTCATCGACATCGGCAGCCACGACGAGGTGCATTGACCGCCAGGCAACCGTTCACCGGGGCAGCGGCGGGACGAACGGCAGTCCCCCACCCCAGCCCTCCCCCGCTGGGGGCGGGAGTCGAGAACCGCCGGTCACGGAGTCGGTGCGCCTCTAAAGCTCGCGGGCCAGCTCGCGAATGGCCATGGCATGCTCCCCTTGGGGCCGTCGTCGGTTATGGATCGAGGGCCAGCAGGGCGGCCGGCTCGGCCTTGCCGGCCAAGTCCGCCTCCATGCCCGAGGCCAACGACTTGATGGCCCGGGTCTTGGCCAGACATGGTGCGCCCTCCACCAGCACGTGGCCGTTCGCAAGGAGCGCCACCAGAACCCTTGTCACCAGATGCTCCTGGCCGATGACCACCCCTTCCACATGCCGGCGGAGTTGCCGGGGAAAAGGGTGTCCCCAGGGGCGGCCAACCTTCCCGCCGGTGTCGAGGCATTCGTCCGGTCTTCCTTGCGCCCCGCATTGGAGGCTGGAAGCGGGAAGATGCCGTCCAGGTCTTCAGCCCTGCCAGAGGTCCAGGGGGCTTTTCGCCTCCTTGATGGTGGTGCTTTTCACGGTGTGGGTATAGATCATGGTGGTACGGAGATCACTGTGCCCCAGGAGCTGCTGGATGGTGCGGATGTCGAAGTTGGCCTGGAGCAGATGGCTGGCAAAGCTGTGGCGGAAGGTGTGGGCCGAGGCGCGCTTGCCGATCCGCGCCCTGCCCACCGCCTCCTTGATCGCCCTCTGGACATGGGATTCATGGAGATGGTAGCGCCGGTACTCGCCGGACTCCGGGACCTGGGTCAGGTACTTGGCCGGAAAGAGCCATTGCCAGACGAATTCCCGGGCCGCGTTGCGGTATTTGCGCTCCAGGGCGTGGACCAGAAAAACCCCGCCATAGCCGCGCGCAAGGTCCTGCTGGTGCAAGGATCTCAGGGATTCGACCTGGGCGAGCAGCCCGGTCCGCACCGCCTCGGGGATCGGCACGGTCCGATCCCTTTGCCCCTTGCCGTCATGCACGGTCAGCACCCCGGCGTCGAAGTTGAGATCCTGCACCCGCAGCCGCAGGCACTCGAAAAGTCGCAGCCCACAGCCGTAAAGGAGTTTCACCACCAGAGCAAAGGGCGGCTGCAGATGGGCCAGGACCGCCTGGATCTCCTCCCGGGAGAGCACCACCGGGATGTACGGCCGCCGCTTGGCCCTGACCACCCCCTCGACCTTGCCGAACTCCCGGCCAAGGACATGACGGAAGAAGAACAGCAAGGCATTGAAGGCCTGGTTCTGGGTGGAGGCTGAAACCCGGCGCGCCACGGCCAGCTGGGTGAGGAACTCCTTGACGTCTTCCGGCGTCAGCTCGGCCGGCGGCTTGCTGCGGGTGAAGGTCTGGAGCTTGGCCAGCCACTGCTGGTACGTCCGCAGCGTCCGTGGGGAATAATGGCGCAGCCGAATCTCCTCGGCCAGCCGGTCGAATTCCGCCTTCCAGGAGATCCCGGTGCGGCGCTGGCCCTGGTTGGCCGGGACCGGGCTCGGCTGCGCCGTCGGGGGAGGGGGCGGCGCCAGAGGCGGCGGCTCCTGCACACCAGGAGGCATTGCGGCCACGGAGACACCAACCGGTGACCGGGCGCTGGAGGCCGGCAATCCCGAAACAGCCTGCGCCTCCGGGGCCTCCCCCCCCAAAGGCTGCGCAACCTCGCCTGGCCGATCCACCTGCGCCATGTCAAGGAACAAAGCCACTGCCTGCGCGGCCTGCTGCCTCTGCGCCTCCGACTGTTTCTTGTCCTGCAGCTTCTTGAGGAAAGGGGCGATACTGCTCTGGCTGCCACATGGCAGTTGGTACTTGTGGCAGAAATCCAGGTAGAAGCGCAGCCACTTCTTGAAGGCGCTGTGGGCGGCGTTGGGCACACCCCTCTTCCGGAGTAGGGTCTCGAATCGGGCCTGCAAGGCGGGTGAAACGCTCAGCATCGGAGATATCCGCCAGGTTGATAATCGCTCGACAACGTATGATATGCGGAAAAGCTAGGCGACAAGAAAAGGCTTGTCAAGCACATTCTTCATCGACTATAACTGGCCGGAATCGAGGGGATAGGCTGAACATCCTCCCTCAGTGCGCCACGGTTTGGGCTGGGGATATGCCAGGCTGGCTTGTGGTGCCCGGCGGAGATACACGGAAACCATCGAATTGCTTGTTCCCGGCGACTCCGTCGCCGGGAATCGCGGCGCTGACTTCGCGCCGCGATTGTGCATCCCCGCTCAGCCGCCAAATTGAGGCGCTATCAATTAAGATTAAGAGGCAGATCGGCTTCGAAGGGCGACACAAAAGAGCGTGGCGACACTGGCTTACGGGCGGCGTTTGGCCTCGCGACCTTTGGCGGCGACAAGGCGAATACGGCGGACAAAGGCTTCGGGTGGCAGTTGAATGTCACCTTTTGGCCGCGACATCGCGAGCGCCCCGGATTTTGGCTTCGTGCGGCTGAGGTCTTGTCGGCTTCGAAATTGGACAAAGCGAGTGCGGCGGACTTGGGCTTCGATGCGCAGGATGCCCTTGGCTTCGGGAGCGGACAAGGCGAGTGCGGCGGACAAGAGCTTCGAGGGGGGAAACACTATCCTTGCGAGAGGACAGCAACTTTTGCCGGCGACTCGGCCAACGCGGTTGCCTGGAGTACGGGACGCCACAATTTTAACGGGCGACAAAAGTTCGCCGGCGTGCATAGGACTCAGGCTCGACGGGCGAGGACGGTTGATCTGCCGCGGATCTGGGCTTCGAAGTCGCTTTAACGGCGACAAAGCGAGCGCGGTCTCCTTGCACAACAAGAAAAATCGAGCTGCCGCCGTGCAGCGACAGCAATTCTCTCCGACTTTTTCGGCGGCGCAGCTCATTTTTGCGTAGGCAACTAACAAAAGACGAACATGCAAATACTAACAAAATCGACAAAGAGGTGGGCTTATGTCCGAACAAGTCAATAAGGTACGAGTTTTTGTTGCCTCGCCGAGCGACTGCAAAGATGAACGTGAAAGCCTACCTTCTCTTTTCGAAAGGTTAAATCACGGAATTGCCTCTGAGAAGCATATCGTTTTAGAGTTAGTTAGGTGGGAAACTCATGCTTGGCCTGGCTTTGGACAAGACCCACAGGATGTTATTAATGAGCAAATAGGAGATTATGATATTTTTATTGGCATCATGTGGAATC
>JBFMBH010000079.1 GCA_040755095.1 Thermodesulfobacteriota bacterium | reverse complement strand
GCTTTGGGGTCATGGGGATGGGGACACCCCGGGCCCTTCTCAATCCCACACCGCGTTCCACAGTTCACCGGTGGCGGTTTCCGGCAAAAAAAGGCCGGTGAATTGCAGTTTAATGACAAAAACAACAGCGGATACATTCTGGTCGGCGACACCCGGTCCGGGGAGCATCAGCATGAGGATGTCTACGTCGTAAGGATCGATGGCAGCGGCAATGAGATGTGGTCGAGATCTTTCGGGGACGATTCGCATACCAGTTACGGCGAGTCTGCTGTAACGACTCCGGATGGTGGTTATCTCATTTGTGGAAGGGTGCGCGAATTCCCTTATACAACCAGCAACAACTGGGACGTTCTTCTTCTGAAGGTTGACAGCAATGGAAATGAGATGTGGAAGAAGACCTGTGACGCTGGCGACCATGAATATGGGCAGTCGGTGACTGCAGCCCCGACAGGGGGGTTCCTGGTTGCTGGACACACGAAACTGTGCGCGGGCACCGGCGAAAGCGATATCTACTTACTGAGAGTTGACAGTGACGGCAACCAGATCTGGTCAAAGTCAGTCAGCTACTCCATCTATGACTATGGCAATGAGATCATTCCAAGCCTCGATGACGGTTTTGTGATCGTTGGCACAACAACAGGATGCCTCGGTTGCGAAAGCTCTGCGTATGTGCTCAAGATCGATTCTGACGGAAACGAGCTTTGGGCGGGGTCGTATGGTGCTGAACTGAGTGTTGGATCTTATGATTATGGCAACTCAATAGCAGCAACAGCGGACGGTGGGTATATTCTCACTGGGAACACGACGCCGGCCTACACCTGCGGCTCAAGCATGTACTTGATCAAGATCGATGACGCGGGAAATCAGGTTTTCCACAATGTCTTTCAAGGAGGTGGCTTCACAAGCGGCAATTCTGTTCGCCGCGCTTTTGACAACGGCTTCATTGTTTCAGGGTACACGCTTTCCAGCCAAACAGGCTATGACCTCTATCTGCTGAAGACCGACGAATACGGCCAGCAGTCGTGGGCACGGACATTCGGTGGTGTTGCGCTTGACTCAGGATGGTCAGTCTGTGAAACCGCCGATTTTGGTTATGTTGCTGTTGGAGCGACTGGCTCCTTCGGATCTGGGAAGACAGATCTCTATGTAGTCAAGACGGATTACTACGGAAATCCAGCTCTGCCCGGCCACGCCCCTGTGGCGAATGCCGGCTCGGACCAGACAGGTTACGCGGGAGAAGCTGTCGTCTTGGATGGAAGCGGCAGTTCTGACCAGGATGGCGACTACCCTCTGACTTTCTCCTGGGAGTTCATCTCCAAACCCGCGGGCAGCGCTACCACCATTGTTGGTTCCGGCTCTGTGAATCCGTCGTTCATCCCGGATGTCGCTGGCGACTATGTGGCTCAGTTGATCGTTGTCGATAACCGCGGTTCCGTAAGCGCACCAGACGAAGTCTTTGCTCATGTGTGTCCTGATGGTGACAGGGACAGGATCTGTGACGACGACGACAACTGCCCCACCGACCCCAACACAGACCAGGCCGACGGCGACCACGACGGACGGGGAGATGTCTGCGACCTCTGCCCCTTGGACGCCAACAACGACGCGGACGGCGATGGCGTCTGCGGCGATGTCGACAACTGCCCCACCGACCCCAACACAGACCAGACTGACGGCGACCACGACGGACGCGGGGATGTCTGCGACCTCTGCCCCTTGGACGCAGGCAACGACGCCGACGGTGATGGCGTCTGCGGCGATGTCGACAACTGCCCCACCGACCCCAACACAGACCAGGCCGACAGCGACCACGACGGACGGGGAGATGTCTGCGACCTCTGCCCCTTGGACGCCGGCAACGACGGCGACGGTGACGGCGTCTGCGGCGATGTCGACAACTGCCCCACGACAGCGAACCCGGGGCAAACGGACACCGACGCCGATGGAATCGGCGATGCCTGTGATCAATGCACGGATGTCGATGGAGACGGATTTGCAGTAGAACCTCCTTGTGGGCCCGTGGACTGTGATGATACAGCCGCAGCTGTTAACCCGATAGCGCCTGAAATCTGCACAGATGGGGTCGACAACGACTGCGATGGCGGAGTGGACTTTCAAGATGGGGAGTGTTCCGTCACAGGGCTGATCCGAGATCTGATAGGCATTATCAACGATCCAATCGCATTTCCGCCGGATTGGTTCAAGGGAGGAAGCGATAATCGCCGCATTCCTCTGACAAACATGCTTGAGTCTGCTATTGCTCTCATCGAGGCAGCCGAGGCTGAATCCGATCCAGTCGTGCAGGACCAGCTGTATCAGCAGGCCATCGCTGCGCTTGATGCTGTGAGACAGAAGTGCGATGGGTGCTACGGAGGCAACCCCAATAATGACTGGGTTGTCGATTGTGACGGACAGGATTTGATCGTGCCGAAGGTTGACCTGGCCATCTCGCTCATCCAGGCTCGGCTATAAAACAGGGTAAAGGCAAATGGTTGGTTGTCGTTTACCGAGAAATATCGACGAGTGACGGCGTTGTCATCACTGCGTATTTCCTCGACGACAAGCCGAAGGGAGCGATCGTATGGCGACAACAGTGACCGCCAGGACGGAGAGTTTCATCAAGGGATGCCTGAACATGGCTGCCGACATGATGAGGCTCCCTGCCCGGCAAGTCTGGATTGATTACGACAAGGAAGCTGATGTCTTGTATATGAGCTTTCGCAAGCCGCAACGAGCCACCAGGACCATAGAAGCGGACGAGGACATATTGATCCGGAAAGACGGACGTGCCATCGTTGGCATAACCGTTCTGAACGTCAGCACGCGCGGCCAGGACGGTGAGGTCATCTGATCTCCAAAGGCTACGCCGTGGTGACCAACAACGAACGGCACTTCGCCGTGATCCCTGGCGTGCGCTGCGTGAACTGGACCCGCCCGGCCGTCTGAGTCCGGACCGATCATGAATCACGGGGATCTCAACGTATGGCAGAGAGGGGCAGCCGCCCCTGGCGGTTCCGGCACCCGACATGGTCTCATGCACCTGGGGCGAGGCGTGACGTGACGACCCCCGACCAGATCGCCTTCTGGGCTGCCGAGGGCGAATCCGAAACCCTGGAGCTCAAGAAATCCACGGCAGAGAAGGAGCGCGCTTGCCGCACCCTCTGCGCCTTTGCCAATGGCCAGGGCGGGCGGCTGCGGTTCGGGGTGACGCCATCCGGGAAGGTGGTCGGGCAGATGGTGGCCGACCGGACGATGGAGGATCTGGCCCAGGAGTTTCAAGGATTCGAGCCGCCGCTGTTTCCCTTCGTGGAACGCGTGGCCTTGGGGGCCGGGCGCGAGGCGTTGGTGGTCACTGTGGCTCGGGGTGCCCGGGTGCCGGTGGCGTTTCGGGGCGTGGCCTACGAGCGGGTCGCACCACCCGGACGATGCCGCGCAGCACCTACCAGCGATTACTGCTGGAGGAGATGCACGCCACGGAGCGCTGGGAGAATCAGCCCGCCAAGGATTGGGACGTGTCCCGTCTCGACCACCGTGAGATGGTGCTGACCCTGGAGGAGTCCATCCGCCGGGGTCGGCTGGACGACCCGGGCACCCGCGAGCCGCTGGAGATCCTGCGTGGCCTGGGGCTGCTGGTGGACGGCCATTGCCTGTCCCGTGCCGCTGTCGCCCTGTTCTGCAAGGACGAGGAGCCGTTGCCGGACTTTCCGCAGCTGCTGCTCAAGGTGGCGCGGTTCAAAGGCGTGACCCGCGACGAGTTCCTGGACAACCGGCAGTTCCACGGCAATGCCTTCGCGCTGATGCGCCGGGCGGAGCGCTTCCTGATCGAATCCCTGCCAATCGCCGGACGCATCGTGCCCGGCCAGATGGAGCGAGAGGATACGCCCCTGCTGCCGGTAGAGGCGCTGCGCGAGGCCCTGGCCAATGCCTTCGTGCATCGGGATTATGCTGTCGGCGGCGGCTCGGTAGGCGTGGCGCTCTATGATGATCGCCTGGAGATCATCTCCATCGGCGAGCTGCATTTCGGCCTGACGCCGGAGGCCCTGTTCCGCGAGCACGAATCGAAGCCGTGGAACCCCATGATCGCCCGCACCTTCTATCGCCGAGGCATCATCGAGACCTGGGGGCGCGGCACGCTGAAGATCGCGCGCCTGATGCAGGAGTCCGGGCATGCACCGCCCACGGTGTCTGTGCGCGGAGGAGCCGTGATCGTGACCTTCCGCCTGCCGGCGATAGAAAGGAAGCGGCTGAAAACGCCGGTGAAAACGCCAGCCGCGATTCTGGAGCTGCTGCGGGAGAGGCCTGACCTGTCGGCGGCGCAGCTGGCAACGCGCTTGGGCAGGTCGAAGAGCGCCGTCGAGCGTGCCGTGCGCAAGCTGCGCGAGGCCAATCGTCTGGTACGCATCGGTCCCGACCGGGGCGGACGATGGCAGGTGGTCGATTGAGCCCCGGACCTCGCCACCTCGGCTTCACAGCAAAAGAACAACGACCCTTTTTACCTTCGAAATTCCTTGTTGGATATTCTGCGGTTCGTCTTGCACGGTAAGAGTCCTTCTCGCCATGCCACACGCTCATGACAACCGGATCGCCGTCATCGATTACGGCGCTGGCAATCTGTTCAGCGTCGTCCGGGCGCTTGCCCATCTGGGCGCCCAGGTGACTGTGGCTGACGGCCCGGCCGCCCTGGCGGCGGCGCCCCGGGCGATCCTGCCCGGGGTCGGTGCCTTTGGTGAGGCCATGGCGCAGTTGACCGACCGGGGGCTGGTGCCGGCCATCCGCGATTTCGTGGCCGCGGGCCGGCCGTTTCTGGGCATCTGCCTGGGCATGCAGCTGCTGTTTTCCGCCAGCGAGGAGTTCGGCCTGCATGCCGGGCTCGATCTTCTGGCCGGCCGGGTGACCCGACTGGCCTCCCGCCAGGATGCCCAGGGCTATCGCCTCAAGGTGCCCCATGTGGGCTGGAACCGGGTCCTGATCACCCCGGAGGGCCGGACGTCGGCCGCGGCGCTTCTGGCCGGCATCCCGGACGGCAGGTTCTTCTATTTCGTTCATTCCTTCGTGGCCAAGCCGGCGGATCCCACCTGGCAGGCGGCGGTCAGCCGCTACGGCGACCAGACCTTCTGCTCCCTGGTGGCCCGGGATCGGCTCTTCGGCTGCCAGTTCCATCCCGAGCGCAGCGGCGCCTTGGGGCTGGCGGTCTACCGCAACTTCCTGACCCTGGCCGGCTGACGGCCCCGCTCCCCCCGCCTGCCTCTTTCCCTGGCCTGCAGATTGTCGTCAAGCTGGGCCGCCGCTGTGACGATAACGCCCGTAAGGTATCTGTCACGGCGCCTCTGCCAGGATGGCCGCGCCGCTCGCCACCCCTGCCCCAAGGAGTGTGTCATGGCTCATCAGCCGCCAGGGAAGGTCCAGTACTGCGTCCGTTGCGTGATGTCCAACCAGAGACCGCGCATCACCTTCGACGCTGAAGGGGTCTGCTCCGCCTGCCGCTATGCGGAGCGCAAGCACCGCGAGATCGACTGGGTGGCCCGGGAGCGGCAGCTCGCCGCGCTTTGCGACCGGCACCGCAGCCGGGACGGCTCCTGGGACGTCATTGTGCCGGCCAGTGGCGGCAAGGATTCCGCCTTTGTCGCCCACCAGCTCAAAGACAAGTACGGCATGCATCCCCTGACCGTCACCTGGGCGCCCAACCTCTATACCGACATCGGCTGGAAGAATCTCCAGGCCCTCATCCAGTCCGGCCAGGACAACATCATGGGCCACCCCAACGGCCTCATCAACCGCCGCCTCACCCGGCTCTTCTTCGAGACCCTGGGCGACCCTTTCCAGCCCTTCATCTTCGGCCAGAAATCCTTTCCGGTGCGCATGGCGGTGAAGTACCGGATCCCCCTCATCATGTACGGCGAGAACGGCGAGGTGGAGTACGGCGGCGACAAGAAGAACGAGAACAGCCCCACCCACAACCTGGGGGATGATCTCGTCCGCCACTACTTCTCCGGCATCGGCCCGGAGGACCTCCTGGAGCACGGCTTCACCCCCGGCGACCTGGCGCCGTATCTCTTTCCGTCGCAGGAAGAGCTCCGGGAGAGCGGCATCCAGTGCCACTTCTACGGCTACTACCACAAGTGGATTCCCCAGGAGAACTATTACTACGCTGCCGAGCACTGCGGCTTTGTCGCCAACCCGGAGCGCAGCGAGGGCACCTATTCCAAGTACGCCTCCCTGGATGACAAGCTGGACGGCTTCCATTACTACCTCATGTTCATCAAGTTCGGCATCGGCCGCGCCACCTCCGACGCGGCTCACGAGATCCGGGACGGCCACATCACCCGGGAGGAAGGGGTGGCCCTGGTGCGGCGCTACGACGGCGAGTTTCCGAAGCGGCACTTCCGGGATTTTCTGGACTACTGTGATCTCACTGAGGAGCGATTCTGGGAGATCGTCGACCGCTTCCGCTCCCTCCACCTCTGGGAGCGGACGAACGGGGTCTGGCGCCTCAAGCACCAGGTGGACAACCCGCCAGCGGCAGATCGGCGGGCGGAGATCCGGCCGCACAGCCTGCCGGCGGTGGTCGTGCAGTGACGGGCGGCTCCTTGCCACGGCCATGACCTTGTGGGTACACTGGGCGTACAGAGCGTGCGCAGGAGGTGAACCGAAGGCCATGCCAGCCCATCTCTGCGATGAGAGCGCCCCCCAGAAGGCCGCCAACCTGAGCGTCAACAGCGATCTGCTCCGGCAGGCACGGGGCGTAGAGATCAATCTGTCCCAAGCGCTGGAGCAGCGTCTGGTGGCGCCGTTCGCTCACGAAAGACGACAGCGCTGGCGTGAGGAAAACCGTGCGGCGGTGAGCGCTTACAACCACCGCATCGAGGCGGACGACGCATTCAGCGACCCCGTGCGGAGCCCTTGAATGGCGCGGCTTGCCGGCGTGCCGCGAGCCCTGGGCCGCAAGGTCACCTCCCTGGCGAGGCACCGGGATACCATCCTGGCCGCCCTCGATTTTCTGTTCACCGGTATCTGACCACCGCCGCGGACCGACGGCACCCCTCTGCGCATGCCGAGCCCATCCGCCTCCCCGGCCCGCCCCGACCCCGCCATTTACAAGGCCAACAACCAGGCACTGGCCCGGTATCGGCCCGAGCTGCTGGCCCGTCTGGAGGCGCTCCTGCCCGCGGACCGCACCGAGGTGGTGCTGCAGCCTGCGGCCAACGGCTCCTGGACAGCGGTCGCCCGCAACAGCGCCGACGGCCGTACGGTAACCCTGCACAGCACCACCGATCCTGAGGTCGAGGCCCGACAGCTGGCGGACCAGGCCGAGTGCCAGGCCGGGGAGGTTCGCTGCCTGGTCGGCCTGGGGCTGGGGTTCATGGCCGTGGAAATCATGCGGCGCCGCATCCCACTTCTCAAGCTTGTGGTGATCGAAACCAGTCCACGTGTGCTGGCCGCCGCCATGCAGGTCCTCGATCTGACTGAGCTTATGGCCAGCCAGGATGTCTCCATCCTCCTGGGCCAGGATCCCGACTTGGCGCCGGTGCTGGCAGAAAACCATGTGGCCATCCTTGGCGGTGGCCTCAGGGTAACAACCTATGAACCGGCCCGGGAGCTCTTCCCCAACCAATGCCAAGGGGTACTCCGCCGCCTTCGTGAGGATGCGAGTGCACTCACTGGCACGATCACCACCATGAAAAGCCTCGGCCAACTGGCCCTGGACAACGTCACGGCCAACGCGACTGTAATGATGCGCTCGGCCAACCTGGCGGTCCTGAACGGCGCTTTGACCGGCCACCCGGCCATCATCCTCGGCGCCGGTCCTTCCCTGGCGCCAGGGATCGAGACCCTGCGGCGCTGGCCCAACCGCGCCTTCCTGGTGGCGGTGGACTCCGCCTTGCCGGTGCTCCTGCGCCACGGCCTCAAGCCGCACCTGGTGGTCTCCGTGGACTGCACCGAGGAATGCTTCGAGAAGTTCCGGCCCATCCTCGCGGAGACAGAGGTGCCGCTCTGCTACGCCTCCATCGTCTTCCCAGCCGTGCCCAAGCTCTATCGCCACCCGGTGAAGTTCTTCGCAGCCGAATCCGGGAGCTTCCTGTCGGACATGCAGGAGCGCTGGGGCGGTTGGGCCCCCTTCCCGCGCCGTCTCCGCGGCGTGGCCCACATGGCCTTCCATGTGGCGACCCTATGCGGTGCCTCGCCCCTCGTCCTCCTGGGCTTCGACTTGGCCTACACAGGCTTTCGCTCCCATGCTCCGGACATGGCGGTACCGGTCACCATCAACCTCGACGCGGCCCCCTGGGTGGAAGGGATCGATGGCCACATGCTGCCGACCATGAGCCAGTTTGTGGGTACGCGTACCGATCTGGAGTGGCTGATCCAGGAATCCGGCATGCCGTGCTTCAACGCCAACCGTTCCGGGGCCCGAATCAACGGTGCGCCGGCGGTCGAGCTGGACGCCTTGCTGGCCAGCGGTCCCGCTTTCCAGGCGGATCCGGCGGCCGTACTTGCCCGGTGCTTCGCCGACTCCCCTCGTCCCCTGCCCGCCGAGGTGCTCGCCCTGGCGGACCGCCTGGCTGGCGAATGCCGTACCCTGGCCCAGCAAAGCCAACAGGCACAAGAGGCCGTTGACCACGCCCTGTTGGCCCTGCGCCGTGACCGGACGCCGCCGGGCCGGCCACGCCAAGGCCGGACCGCCAAGGCCTTCTTCCGGGCCATCCATGCCAGCGATGGGGTGGCTGCCGCCGTGAATAAAATGGGATTTCGGGACATCCGCTATTTGCTGAGCGGCCAAGTGGAGTGGCTTCAGGCGGCCGAGCGTCGTCTGCAGGCTTTGGCACACACTCACACCCAGGAAGAACGTCTGCGGGAAGAGCTCACCCTGCTCCACCGGTCCATGGACCTCTATGCAGAAGCCATCTCCACCTCGACCGCCCTGCTGCAACGCTTGCGACGACGTCTGGACGGGGAGATCCGGCTCACCGCCCAGCTGGCCGCGGTCCTGGCCGCGCCCGAGCGGGCCGCGCTGCTGGTGGCGCTTGGTCGTGTTTACCTGGATTATGGCGACCTCGCCGAGGCGGAGCACGCCCTCTTGGCCGCCAGCGCCCTGACCGGCATGGACGGAGAAAAGACCATTCTCCTCGCCCAGTGCCGTCGCCGCCAATACCGCTTTGCCGAGGCCCGGGAGCTGTTGGCCGCAGCCGACCTGCCAGCCGGGCAGCCGGATCTTGCCGCCTACATGGCAGAAGCCAGCGCCTGGCTGGAGAAAAGACTGGAGACGATCCGCCACCACATCGATCTCGACGCCACCTTTGTCAATCTCCCCCTGGCCATTACCTACTGCCAGGACCTCCTGACGTGGCAGCCCGGCCTGCAAGGGGCCGAAGAGCTGCTGCAGCGGGCCCAAGCCAAGAACGCCAGGTATGAGCAAAGTAACGCCCTTCTTGTCCCCATCTTGACCCTGGAGGAGGAGCCGGCCCTGGCCCGGGTGGAGGAGCTGCTGGCTGCCGGCGAGGCCAGCCTGGCCACCCGCGCCCTCATGATCTTGTGCCGCAAGTTCCCCGCCAGCGGCCGGCTCCGGGAGCGGTTCGCCTTGCTCCACCTGGACAGCGGCCGCATGGAGGAGGCTCAGCGTCTGCTGGTGCAAGCCATCTCCCTCGCCCCGGAACGGCACGAAGGCCGGATCCACCTGGCTGCCCTCCTGGCCCAGCAAGGAGAGCTCAACGAGGCCCTGGGGTACCTGCACCAGGCACTGGCTCTCGATCCTGCGGGTCTGGCAGCCCTGAATGAGGGGGTAGGGGATCTGGCCGCCGAGCTCGGCCGCCACCAGGAGGCCATCGTCGCCTACGAACGGTTCTTCCTCGCCTTCCCTCAGCGACGGGATATCCTGCGCCGCATGGGCTACTGTTACCAACAGCTCGGCCAACAAGCCGCTGCCCAGGCCGCGTGGCAGGCGGCCGCCCCGTGACCGCTCCTGCCCGCCCCGACCCCGCCATTTACGAGGCCAACCGCCGGGCCCTGGCCCGGCACCGGCCCGAGCTGCTGGCCCGTCTGGAGGCGCTCCTGCCCGCGGATCGGACCGAGGTGGTGCTGCAGCCCACGGCCAGCGGGTCCTGGACAGCGGTCGCCCGCAACAGCGCCGACGGCCGCACGGTGACCCTGCACAGCACCGAAGACCCGGAGGCCGAGGCTTGCCAGCTGGTCGACGAGGCGGGCTGCAAGCCAGGAGAGCTGCGCTGCCTCATGGGCCTGGGCCTGGGATACATGGCCCGGGAGATCCGGAAGCGGCAGGTCGCGCTGCTTACGCTCCTGGTGATCGAGGCCAGCGCCCAGGTCTTTGCCGCCGCCCTTGAGGCCGTCGACCTCACCACCCTCCTGGCCGACGCCGATGCCACCCTGATCCTGGGTGAAACCGAATCCTTCGAGCCGATCCTGCGCCGCCACGAATCGGCGATCAGCGCCCAGGGGCTGGCGGTGACCACCTACGAGCCGGAGCGCCAGCTCTTTCCCTCCTTCTGCCAACGGGAGCTGCGCCGCCTTGCCGAGGAGGCCAACTCGCTGGCGGGGCTCACGACTTCCCAGAAGAATCTCGGCCGCCGGATCTTCAGCAACATCATGGCCAACTGCACAACCGTGCTCCAATCCGCCAATCTGGCCTGTCTGGCCGGGACCATGCAGGGCCGGCCGGCCGTGGTGCTCGGGGCCGGACCCGGCCTTGCGGCCGGGATCGAGGTTTTGCGGCAGTTTCCGGACCGTGCCTTCCTGGTGGCCGTGGACTCCGCCCTGCCCATCCTGGCGCGAGAGGGCCTGTCTCCCCACTTGGTGGTGACGGTGGACTGCACCGAGGAGTGCTTCGAGAAATTCCGCTCCGGCCTCGATCAGACCGCACGGGCCCCCCTTTGCTATGTCAACGGGGTTATTCCCACGGTGGCCAAGCTCTACCGCCATCCGACCAGGTTCTTCCTCGCCCAGTCCACGAGCTTCCTGCACGATCTGCAGCACCTCTGGGGCGGCTGGGCCGAGGTCCCTGCCCGCTTTCAGGGGGTCGCCCACCTGGCCTTCGAGGTGGCGGTCATCAGTGGTGCCTCGTCCATCATCCTGCTGGGATTCGACTTGGCCTACACCGGCTTCCGCTCCCACGCCGACGGCATGGCCATGCCCGTCACCATCAACCTGGCCAAGGCGCCGTGGGTGGAGGGGATGGACGGCGCCATGCTGCCCTCCATGCAGCAGTTCATCGGCACCCGCACCGACCTGGAGGCCCTCATCCGGACCTGCCCTGCCCCCTGTTACAACGCCAACCGCGCCGGCGCCAGGATCGCTGGCGCACCGCCGATCGACCTTGCGGCCTTCCTGGCCGCCCAGCCGACGCCCGCGGCTGCTCCGGGGGCGCTCATCGCCCAGGCCTATGCCCAGGCCGGCCGGCCGAGCCGGTCTGACCTCGGGCGCCTGGTGGCGTCCCGCCTCCACCACCTCCGTCAGGCCAGCCTCCGGAACCGGCAGGCGGCCAAGGCGGTAAGTCTGGCCTGGCAGGCCCTGGCCCGGCAGCCCGGGGGGCACCGTCTGCCGCCAGCCAGGAAGGCTGTGGCCAAGGCCCTGACCGCCTACGAGCAGGCTTACAAGGCCCTGACCCAAGCCCAGTTCGAGGATATGGCCTACCTGGTGATGGGTGAGATGCGGGCCCTCCAGGCCGAGGAGCACTGTTTCAAGGCCACGGCGGCTTCCCTGCCCGAGGGGCAGAAGGTGCGCACCGAGCTGTCTCTGGTACGCCGCTCCCTGTCCGTGCAGTTCGAAGCCCTGGACCAGGCGACTGCGGCACTGGCCCGGCTCCAGGCCAGGTTGGCGGCCGAAGAGCGGCTGCAGCGCCTGGCCGAGGACGCCGCCAGCCCTCAGGAGCGAGCGGCTGTTCTCACCGAGGCAGCCCAGGCCTTTCTGGACTACGGCGACCTGGGCCAGGCCGAACAGGCGTTGCAGGAGGCGACGCTCCTGGCCGGCAGCACTGATCTCCGCCAGGTTCTGCTTGCCCGCTGCCTCCACAGCCAGGGCCGACTCGCCGAGGCCCGCCAGATCCTGGCCACCGTCCCATCAGGGCAGGATCTGCCGGCCCTGACCGCCTTCCGCCAGGAGGAGGCGAGGTGGCTTGGCCTTCGGCTCGCCGCGATCAGAAAGCACATCGACCTGGATTCCACCTTCGTCAACCTGCCCCTGGCCATCGCCTACTGCCAGGATGTCCTGACCTGGATGCCGGAGCACGCCGAGGCCCAGTCCCTTCTGGACGAGGCCCAGGCCAAGAGCCACCGCTACCAGGCTGAAAATGCCCGCCTGGCCAGCATGCTCAGCCTGAATGAAGAAGAAGCCCTGGCCCAAGTCGAGGCGCTGCTGGCCACCGAAGACGCCGCCCTGGCCGGCCGTCTTCTGGGGATCCTGACCCGGAAATATCCGGCCAGCGGTCGCATCCGGGAGCGGCTGGCGCTTCTCCGCCTGGAGGAGGGCCAGCCGGCAGAGGCCGAGCAGCTCCTGGCCCAGGCCATCTCCCTCGCCCCCGAGCGGCCGGAGGGCCGGGTCCACCTGGCGGCCCTGCTGGCGGAGCGGGGGGAGCTGGCCGAGGCCCGTGGGTACCTGAACCAGGCCCTGGCCCTCGATCCCGATGGCCTGGTGGCCCTGAACGAGGGGGCAGGGGATCTGGCCGCCGAGCTCGGCTGCTACCAGGAGGCCATCGCCGCCTACGAACGGTTCTTTCTCGCCTTCCCCCAGCGGCGGGATATCCTGCGCCGCCTGGGCTACTGTTACCAGCAGCTGGGTCAAACGGCCGCTGCCCAGGCCGCTTGGCAGGCGGCCGCCACCTGAGCCCAGAAAAGGACCTTTCCGCCATGCCCGCCCCTGCCGCCGCTGGCCCCCACTGGGAGGCCAACCTCGCTCTGGTGGCCCAGCACCACCCCCACCTCCTGCCGTTCCTGGCCAAGGCGCCATCCGCCGCTGACCCGGTGGAGGTGAGCACCTTCCCCTCGGCCAGCGGTTGCGTCACCGCCCGGGCCTTGGATCGCTCCTCGGGCAGACAGGTGCTTTTGCACAGCGACCAGGATCCCCGGGCCGAGGCCAGGACCCTGGCGGATTCCCTTCAGCTCAAGGGCGGCGAGCTGCGCTGCCTGGTGGGGCTGGGTATGGGCTATCTGGCCCTGGAGATCGCCGGCCGCCAGCTGCCCTTGCACCGGCTGCTAGTGGTGGAGCCCAGCCCCGAGATCCTGGCCGCCGCCATGGCCCAGGTTGACCTGGCGCCACTTTTGACCGCCGACGGGATGACCATCCTGGCCGGCACTGAGCATGCCCTGCAGGGGTACTTCGAGGCCAACCAGCTGGCCCTTTCCCTGCACGGGGTCTTCATCACCACCTTCGAGCCGAGCCGTGAGCTGCTGCCCGAGGCGACCACCCTGCTCAACCGCCGGCTCCGGGAGGCGGGGCAATCGATCCTCGGCCAGATCACCACCATGCAGCACGTGGGCCGCCAGACCCTGGACAACCTGATGGCCAACTGCACCGACGTGCTGGCGGCCGCCAACCTGGGCAGCCTCATGGGGACCTTCAGCGATCGGCCAGCGGTAATCGTCGGTGCCGGACCGTCCCTCAACGAGGCGCTGCCCACCCTGGCCTGCTGGCAGCACCGGGTCCTGGTAGTGGCGGTGGACTCGGCCCTGCCGGTCCTGCTCAAGGCTGGCATCCGGCCGCATCTGGTGACCACCGTCGACTTCTCCGGCGCCTGTGTGGACAAGTTCCGGGACGTTCTCGACCAGGCCCGAGAGGTGCCCCTGTGCTTCGTCCATGCCGTGAACCCCCTGGCCGTGAAGCTCTATCCCAGCCCGGTCAAGTTCTTCCTGGCGCCCACCGTGGGCTTTCTGGCGGACATGAAGGATCTCTGGGGCGGGGTGTGGCTGCCCCACCCGCCCATGCAGGGCGTGGCCCACCTGGCCTACACCGCGGCGGCCATCAGCGGCGCGCGGCCCCTGGTGCTCCTGGGCTTCGACCTGGCCTACACCGGCTTGCGCTCCCATGCCCAGGGCATGGCCATCCCGGTGAGCCTCAACCTGGATGACGCCCCCTGGGTGGAAGGCCTGGACGGCGCGATGCTGCCCACCATGTTCCAGATGCTGGGGATGCGGGCCGGCATCGAGCAGCTGATCCGCATCTTCCAGGTGCCGTGCCTCAACGCCAACCGGCAAGGGGCCCGCATCCAGGGAGCCGAATCCTGTGATCTGGCCTCCTTCCTGGCCGCCCTGCCGGAGCCGGACCAGGAGGCGGCCGCCCGGGTGGCGGATCGTTTCCAGCAGGCACGAAAGCCGCAAGCCGATGAAGTGATCGTGATGCTCCGGGGGAAGCGGCAGGGCCTGGCGGCAGCGCTGACTGCCTGCCGGCAGAGCAGCCGCCAGGCCGAGAAGGTCGAGCGCCTGCTGGAGCAGGATCCCTTTGCCGAGGAGCGGCCCCGACCCAAAACCCTGGCAGCGGTGGAGCGCACCCTGACCGACTACGAGGCCGCCATGGCGGCGATCCAGGCCGCCGGGGTCCAGGACGTCGACCATCTCCTGTCGGGCAGCAATCTCGATCTCCAGGCCGAAGAGGCCCGGCTGGTCATCGACCAGGGGGATTCCCCGGCCCGGGCCAAGGTGCTCCGGGAGATGCGGCTCATTACCCAGGCCATGGAGCATCGCCTGGAGGCCTTGCGCGTGGTGGACGATGCACTGGCCCGGCTCCTCCGACGCCTGACCGAGGCCCAGCGCCTGCAAAGGCTCCTGGCCGAAAGCCCCTCGGCGGCCGGGCAGGCGAAGGCCTTGGCCGAGCTGGGCCGGGTCTATCTCGATTACGGCGATCTCCTGCTGGCCGAGGGCGTTCTGCGCCAGTCCCTGGCCCGGCGGGAGGCCAACGGCGAGGCCCACTATCAGCTCGGCCAGGCCCTCTCCCGGGCCGGCCGCCACCAGGAGGCCCTGCCCCATCTCAAGCGGGCCGCGTCCCTGGCCCCGTATCGCAAGATCCGCGATGCCCTGGCAGTGGAGCTGGCCTGGCCGGAGCGCACCCTGGCCAAGGCCAGGAGCTATGTCACCTCTACTGGCCCGGGCTATGTCCGGCTGCCGTGGGCCTTGCGCCTGTGCCGCCAGATCGCCAGCGCCTACCCGGAGCACCAGGGAGCCCGGGAGCTTCTGGCCAAGGTCGAGGCTGATCTCGCGGTCCAGGAGGAGGCCGTGAGCGGCATGGCGCAGCTCCTGGCCGGCTCCGAGGAAGAGGCCCTGGCCCGGCTTGACCATCTGCAGGCCGGCGGCGAACGGGAGCGCGCCCTGCGCCTCGCCAACATCCTGATCAGGAAATATCCCCGGAGCGCGCCCGCCAAGGAACGGCTGGCCCTGCTCCAGCTCGAGGGGGAGGGCCAGGAGGAGCAGGCGGAAAGCCTGCTGGTGCAGGCCGTTTCCCTGGCCCCGGACCGGCCCGAGCCCCGTATCCACCTGGCTGCCCTCCTGGCGAACAAAGGCCAGCATGCCGAGGCCCTGGCCTATCTTGCCGCCGCGCTCTCCCTCGACCCCACCAGCCTCGCCTTCCTCCACGAGGCCATGGGGGATCTCGCCCGCCGGCTGGGGGATCCGACCACGGCCATCGGCCACTACGAGGCCTTTTTTCTGGCCCACCCGCAGCGGCGGGATGTCCTCGGCCGGCTGGGCGACTGCTACCAGGCCCTGGGCAAGACCGAGGCCGCCGCTGCCGCCTGGCAGGCCGCCGCCGGCCGCCCGGCCTGACCCGACCTCGCACGCACGGGCGGACCTGCGCTGCAGGCCTTTCCGGCCCTGGCGGAAAGCTGCCTGCGATCGCCGCTTTTCCCTCAAGTACGCCCCGCCTCATGTCGATAGGTAAGTTGAATCGGACCTCGACCACCCTTTTCGGTGCCTTCCAGGAGGTGATGCCGCCGGGTCAAGACGAACAATCCCCATCCAACCGTGCGGGGCAAGGATTGCCCCGGTAACCACACACGCAGCAAGGAGGGTTTTCCACCATGGGACTTCGGATCAACACCAACATTGAAGCACTGAACGCCCACAAGAACCTGTCGCGGACCGACAGCCTGCTCAGCAAATCCCTGGAGCGCTTGTCGTCCGGCCTGCGCATCAACAAGGCCGCCGATGACTCCTCGGGCCTGGCCATCGCCGACGGCCTTCGGGCCCAGCACACCGGCATCAGCCAAGCCGTCGCCAACGCCAACGACGGGGTGAACATCATCCAGATCGCCGACGGCGCCTTGGAAGAGTCCATCAACATCGTCAACAGCATCCGCACCAAGGCGGTCCAGGCCGCCTCCGACGGCCAGAACACCAATTCCCGCCAGGCCATCCAGGCCGACATCAACAAACTGCTGGAAGAGCTGGAGATGATCGCCGACACCACCCAGTTCAACGGCGTCGCTCTCCTGGACGGCAGCTTCACCAACAAGATCTTCCAGGTGGGCGCGTACAAGGGCGAGACCATCGGCGTCTCCATTGCCGATGCCCGGGGCAGCAAGGTCGGCGCCATGGCCTATGCCGCCACGGCCCGGGATCCGGAGGCCGCGGTGTCGCAGCCCTTCCTCCAGGGCGGCGAGGTGACGGCCGAAAGCCTGTCCGACGGCGACATCTACATCAACAACACCAAGGTCGGTGCCACCGCGGCCCACACCATCTATTACGGCGCCCAGAGCGTCTCGGTCGGCAACACCACGGCCATGGCCAAGGCCCAGGCCATCAACGAGAAGGTCAATACCACCGGCGTCCAGGCCAAGGCGACCACTGAGGCTGTCATTGAGCTTGACTCGGCCGGCTCCTACACCATCAACGGCGTCCGCATCAGCGGCGGCTTGGCTGCCGACACCGCGGCCGAGGTGGTCAGCTTCGTGGCCAACAACGGCTCGCTGCAGAAGATGGGCATCAGGGCAGAGAAGGTCGCGAACGACCAAGTGCGCCTGATCGCCGAGGATGGTCGCGACCTGACCATCGCGGTGGAATCGGGCATCACCTTCCAGGGGGTGGACGCCTCGGCCAAAACCCTTACCGTCAAGGGCACCCTGACCCTGTCCAATGCCCGGGCCATGGTGGCCGGCTCCAACTATGTCAAGGCCGGCACCATCAACGCCGGCGACCTTCTGATCAACGGCGTCGACCTCGCGGCCGGCGGCTCCATCACCGTCATCGACTATGACGGCAACCGCACCCTGGTCAATGCCATCAACGGCAACCAGGACCTGCAGCGGCTGGGCATCCGGGCCGAGGTCTACAACCCGGGAGGCGGCAGCCGGATCCGGCTGATCTCGGACAACCAGGCCATCACCATCAGTGGCAGCAACACCTCTACGGTGGCTGGCCTGCTCACTGGCACCACCAGCGGCACCAGCACCACCGGCGTGGTGGTCACCGGCAACCCGGTGGACTCCGATGCCACCTCGGACAACTACCTGCGCAAGCTGGGCTTCGACGGCGCGCGCTTCGGCTCCTCGGAGACCTCCGGCTATGCCAACACCGGCGGCAACGACACCGCGGTCCTGACCCGCGGCTATCTCACCGGCTCCCGGGTCACCAGCAGCTCCCTGTCCGACGGCGACATCTACCTCAACGACACCAAGATCGGCGCCACTGCGGCCCACAACATCTACTACAGCACCCAGGCGGTGGCGGTAGCCGCCACCACGGCCCTGGCCAAGGCCCAGGCCATCAACGACCAGATCAATGCCAGCGGTGTTCAAGCCAAGGCCACCACCGAGGCGGTGATCAAGATCGACTCGGCCGGCTCCTACACCATCAACGGTGTCCGGGTCAGTGGCGGCCTGGGGGCCGACACGGCCGACGAGCTGGTCAGCTTTGTGGCCAACAACGGCTCCCTCCAGAAGATGGGCATCCGGGCCGAGAAGGTCGATGCCGACGAGGTGCGGCTCATCGCCCAGGATGGCCGGAACATTTCGATCGCCGTGGAATCCGGTCTCACCATCAACGGCGTGGACGCCAGTGCCAACACCGCCACTTTCACCGGCACCCTGTCCCTGTCCAACGCCCGGGCCATGGTGGCGGGCACCGGCCAGATCACCGCCGGCACCATCAATGCCGGCGATCTGGTCATCAACGGCGTCGACCTGGCAGCCAGCGGCGCCCTGACCGTAACGACCAATGACGGCGACCGTACCCTGGTCAATGCCATCAACAGCAATGAGACCCTGCAGGCCCTGGGCATCCGGGCCGAACTCTACAACCCGGACAGCGCTGGCGCCCGCATCCGGCTGATCTCCGACCGGGAGACGCTCACCATCAGCGGCACCGCCTCCGCCACCGTGGCCAGACTGGAGGGCGGCACCACCGAGGGCACCCAGAGCACCCAGATGAAGATCTCCGGCAACCCGGTGGACAGCGACACCAGCTCGGACAACTACCTGGTGAAGATCGGCCTATCGGGCATCCGCTACGGTGCCAGCGAGCAGGACGGCGTCGACAACACCGGCGGCAACGACCGGGTCTTCTTCGGGGCCGACCGCCTGTCCTATGCCACTGGCGACGTCTCGGTCAACGGCTACAAGATCGGCACCCCCTCGGACGACGGCCTCTCCGACGCCTTCGGCGACAAGAGCGCCGCGGCCTGGGCTGCCGCCATCAACCTGGTCAGTGGCGAGACGGGGGTGGAAGCGGACGTCATCAAAGCCTCCCGGACCGGCGCCGGCGCCGTGGCCGCAGGCACGCTCCAGCAGCGTGACCTGGTCATCAACGGCGTCGACATCGTGCGGGACAACACCGGCGGCTCGGGGATGGCGCTCCTGGACGGCGACGCCGACCATACCCTCATGGACGCCATCAACGAGTACAAGGACGAAACCGGGGTCATCGCCAGCATCGACAGCGACGGCAAGCTGGTCCTCTCCGCGGTGGACGGCCGCAACATCCATGTCCAGTCCACCGCCAACGGCAACAAGTACGTCAAGTTTGAGGCCGACTTCGGCTCCAACGGCGTGGCCCAGGACTCGGTGTACTTCGGCAACATCCGGCTGGTCGCCGACTCCCAGTTCACGGTGGACGGGGCGGGCGCCTCGACCTCCAGCCGGGAGCTTTCGCTGCTCAAGATGGGGCTGTCGGGCGGCGGTGCCTCCACCGGCGCCACCTCGGACCTGAAGGGTGACGGCACGATCACGGCGGGCCTGAACTACGCGACGGCCATCGCCAAGGTCGACGTCACCAGCCAGGAAGGGGCATCGATCGCCATCCGCAGCGCCGACTTCGCCCTGAAGCGCCTGGACGAGATCCGCGGCAACCTGGGCTCGGTCCAGAACCAGTTCACCAGCACCATCGCCAACCTGTCGGTGACCCGCATCAACGTCCAGGCCACTGAGAGCTCGGTCCGCGACGTGGACTTCGCGGCGGAAAGCTCCAACTTCTCGAAGATGCAGGTCCTCATGCAGGCCGGCACCTTCGCCATGTCCCAGGCCAACGCCACGTCCCAGAGCGTCCTGAGCCTGCTCCAGTAAACCCTTCGCCCGGACCGGGGTGGCTTGCCGCCACCCCGGTCCGGCTGGCTCCATGAACGGCCGCGGGTTCCCGGGCAGGTCCGATGCCCCCCGGGAAGCCAGAAGAATTTTGCCGGAGCCCGGTGGCACGCCATCGGCTCCACCCGCCGGGGGATGAATCCCCCGGCTACCTGGGGCTGCTCTCGC